>JAZOSA010000061.1:0-50298 GCA_045656905.1 Bacteroidales bacterium | reverse complement strand
TATTCAAAACTATTAAACGCAAAAAAAGGATATGAAAAATAGCATCATTCAAAAAGGAATATTATTAATTTTCACTAAGCTGTAAGCGTAGCCGGAACGCCCTAAAAAATGACTAAAGGCAAAAGTCTAATGGCGAAAGTTTGAGATTCTTAGTTCAAAGTAAAAAAAACTGTTGTCTGTTGTCTGTTGTCCGTTGACTTTTATTATCTTTGTAAGCAAAATATAAATTACCATGTTAGTAGTATCTTACATAAGAGAACATAAAGAAGAAGTTATCAAACGCTTGAGTATTAAGAACTTTACTCGCTTTGAATTATTAGATGAAGTATTGCAACTCGATGATGAACGTCGCGCTTTGCAACAAGAAAACGACGAGGCTCTCGCAGAAGCTAACAGCCTCGCAAAACAAATCGGCGAACTCTACAAACAAGGCAAGGCTGACGAAGCTAACGCACTAAAACAAAGAAACGCTGAACTGAAAGAAAAGACAAAAGTCCTCGCAGAACGCGCTGAAGAAATCAAGACTCAGCTTCAAAATAAACTCGTCGAGATTCCTAACACTCCAAACCTCGATGTTCCTTGCGGTAAGACAGCTGCCGACAACCTCGTCGTAAGCCAAGAAGGCGAGATGCCAAAACTTCACGAAGGCGCTGTCCCTCACTGGGATTTGCTCAATAAATATCAACTTGCCGACTTTGAACTCGGTAATAAAGTGACAGGCGCAGGCTTCCCATTCTACAAAGGCGCAGGCGCAAGATTACAACGCGCTCTCATCAATTTCTTCCTCGATGAAGCTATCGCTGCAGGTTACTTCGAAATCCAACCTCCAATTTTGGTTAACGAAGCTTCTGCTTACGCAACAGGTCAACTTCCTGATAAAGAAGCTCAAATGTATGCAGTGCCATTGGATAATATGTATCTCATCCCAACAGCTGAGGTGCCAGTGACAAATATCTTCCGCGATAAGATTGTTCAAGAAAATCAACTTCCAATACAAAACGTGGCTTACTCAAACTGCTTCCGTCGTGAGGCTGGTTCATGGGGCAAGACAGTGCGTGGTCTCAACAGATTGCATCAATTTGACAAAGTTGAAATCGTTGAAATCGCTCATCCTGACACATCATACGAAAGACTTGAAGCAATGAAAGAACACGTCGCTAACTTATTACGCAAACTCGAACTTCCTTTCAGAGTGTTACGTCTCTGCGGCGGCGACATGAGCTTCACATCTGCAATGACTTACGACTACGAAGTATGGTCAGCAGCACAGGAATTATGGCTTGAAGTAAGTTCTGTTTCTAACTTCGAGACATTCCAAGCTAACAGAATGAAACTTCGTTTCAAAGACAAAGATGGCAACATCCGCCTCGTCCACACATTGAACGGTAGCGCGCTCGCATTGCCTCGTATAGTTGCAGCATTGTTAGAAAATAACCAGTGCGAAGAAGGAATCAGAGTTCCTAAGGCACTCCAAAAATACACAGGCTTTGAAATTATTAAGTAAATTAAGTATAATATTGATATTGTTTTCATTGATGGCTTGTAACAACGAGCCGTCAATGAAACGTATTAATACCAATGGCACGACTTGTACATTGTCGTCAATGGAACGTGCTGACGCTTTGGTACAACGTGTTCCAGGCATAGAGAAAAAATACCAAGAGACAGAAACCGCTTTCAATAAACTCGTCAATGATTGTGCAAAATTTGATGAGTTTTTGAGAAATAACAATACTCCAAAACCAGAGATGCAGCTTATTCGCGCTTATCTTCAACAGTATGAAGATGAACGTGTTGCAATGAAAGAAGAAATAGAATATTCCAAAAATCAACTGGCTAACTTGAAAGATGATTTTAAGAACGGTCTCTATGAAGAAACTTTAAGAGATGAATATCTTAAGTCGGAAGAAGAAGCTTTGAATAAGACAGAAGCCAAGTTGGATTATTTCCTTGATCGTTTTAAACAACAGAGTGATTTTATTAAAAACGCAGAAAAGCAATAAGTTACGATGAGACTTGCAGTGCGATTGTTTTTCTTCCTTTCGATTTCAGTTTTGCTTTCAGCCTCATCGTTGAAAGCGCAGGTGCCGGTGCCTCAACATCAGTCGAAATCAAATCAGTCTGCACAGTCGCAGCGCCAGATAAACGACCAACTCGCACGTAACTTCTTCAATAACAAGGAATATGATAAAGCGGCAGAATTGTATCAGCAGCTTTATATAGATTATCGCTACTATTATTATTTCCAGCAATACATTGAATGTCTTATCTTTCTTGAGAGATTTGACGATGCGGAGAAAGACCTTAAGTCGTTCATTAAGAACGATAATACCACGAATAAGTGGAGGTCTAATGTGACTTTGGCGTACGTTCTTTTCAGAAATAATGAAAGTGATAAATCGGATAAGATTCTCAAAAAACTGATAAGCGAGTTGCCGGCAGACAGGAATGTTTTCATTCAGATTGCCAATGAGATGCGTGCGAAAAACTTCAACGAGTTCGCTATTATGTTGTACGACAGAGGTTCCAATGTTTTATCTATGAATTATAAATTCTATATGGAGAAGGCTCTGACGTATCAGAATATGATGGATTTTGAGAAGGCGACGGAAAATTATCTTCTTCAATTAGGAGAGGATTCCAGTGATTATGAAGTCATTAAGTCAAGGTTGTCGTATATGTTGAGATATAATGTTGACGACTCTGTGATTGACGATATGCGTTTTGTCTTGTTGAAGAAAGCTCAGGAAAATCGTGACAATGAGAATTTCGCGGAACTTCTGGTGTGGTTCGCTCTTCAGATGAAAGATTATGAAATTGCTCTGGATCAGGAGATTGCGTTGGACAGACGTTTTAGTGACAGAGAATACGACATCATTTATCTCGCGAGTATATCACGCGATAATGAGCAGTATGACATTGCGATAAAGGCTTATGATTATCTTATCAAGAAATCTAATGAAGGTGCGTATTATGAAGACGCTGTCGTGGGAATGACGGAGGTTCTTTATAAAAAAACGGAGATGTCGCGCTCTGAAGTCATAGAGGCGGAGTTTTATTCAGATTTTGAGAAACGTATTGAAAAAGAATGCCTTGAACTTGGCAAGTCGGATAAGACAATACCTATATTGATAATACGCGCAGAGATTTTAGCTTTCCGCCTTGATGAAAAAGAAAAGGCGATTGAGATATTGAACGATGCTTTGTCGTTGAATATTTCAAGGTTAAATAAGGCGAAAGTCAAGATGAAACTCGCTGATATTTACCTTTTTAAAGAAGAAGTCTGGGAAGCGACATTGCTTTATAGTCAAGTAGATAAGTCGATGAAAGAAGAACCTATCGGTCACGAAGCGCGTTACAAAAATGCGCAGCTGCGTTATTATATAGGCGAATTCGATTGGGCTTTGTCGGTCTTAAATATTTTGAAATCAGCGACATCGAAACTTATTGCCAACGACGCCATGACATTGTCGCTGGTGATTTCTGATAATTTGGAATACGACACTATCGCGTTGCAACGTCTGGCGAAAGCGGATTTTTACATATATCAAAAACGTTACGAACTCGCAAATAAAATGCTCGACTCCGTTAACGTATATAATCCTAACGAAGTGAGCATGCCGTATCTCTTGATGCGTAAGGCTCATATCGCAATGGAAAGTAATGACTACGAAATGGCTGATAGTCTTTATAAGCGTGTCTATCAAGGATATGCGGACAGCTATATGGCTGACGACGCTCTGCTGAAAGACGCGGTTTTGTTGGAAAAATATTTGAATAAAAAGGAAGAGGCGATGGAGTGTTACGCGAAACTCATCGACGAATATACGGCGAGCGTTTATGTGGCGCAAGCACGAAATGCCTATAGAAAAATACGTAGCAGTGTATCGCATACGCTGAATAATTAACAATTAACAATTGACAGTTAACAGTTAACAATTGATAGTTATGGAACAGAATCAATATAATAATT
Organism: Bacteroidales bacterium; assembly: GCA_045656905.1. GTDB lineage: Bacteria > Bacteroidota > Bacteroidia > Bacteroidales > F082 > Limimorpha. The sequence goes on along the minus strand of JAZOSA010000061.1, from coordinate 46,325 downwards.
TAGTCAGACCTAAGAAGGCTTTAGGTCAGCATTTTCTTACCGATTTGAATATCGCAAGAAACATAGTCAATGCGATGTCTGATGACGTCAACGTTATCGTGGAAGTCGGCGCCGGAATGGGCGTGCTTACGCAATATATCATTCAGGATAATCTTGAAAAACTTCGCGTCGTTGAGATTGATACTGAGTCAGTTGAATATCTTAAAAACGTTTATCCACAACTTGGCGACAATCTTATTCACGGCGATTTTTTAAAGACAGATTTAAGTAAGTTCGCTTCAGAGAAAATCGGTGTGATTGGCAATTTCCCATATAACATCAGCAGTCAGATTTTCTTCCAAGTTTTGAAATATAGAAATCAGGTTGATGAAGTCGTCGGTATGATACAGAAGGAAGTTGCTGAGCGCATCGCTGCTGGTCCTGGAAGCAAGACTTACGGAATATTGAGCGTATTGCTTCAGGCTTGGTATGATATTGATTATCTGTTTACTGTACATGAAAATGTATTCAATCCGCCACCAAAGGTGAAGTCGGCTGTCATAAGAATGAAACGTAATGACGTAAGTCAATTGGAATGCGACGAGAAATTGTTTGTCACTGTCGTGAAACAAGCTTTCAACCAAAGAAGAAAGACGATGCGTAACTCATTAAGAAGTTTGATTCCACAGGAAATCATTCAAGATGAGATATTTAACAAACGTCCAGAACAATTGTCGGTACAGGAATTCGTTGAGTTGACGAAGAAGTTGGAACGTAACTAAGAACTAAGAGCGAAGAACTAAGAACTAAGGCTGTTGAACTTTGAACTTTTCGGTCGCTGAGCTTGTCGAAGCGCCGAGCTTTGCCTTCGACAAGCTCAGGTACCGTTGACTATCTTCATCTCGCGTTAAGCGAAACGTCGTCCATGTTTTTTATGGATTTGTTGGCGGTGAAGAAAGAAGCGAGGCTTCCAATTATTGTTATTGTGAAGAAAACGAGGGCGACGTCGGCGAGTTCAAGGGCAACAGGATAAGCGTCGATGATGTAGTTGCCGCCGTTGCCGAGACGTATTATGCCGAAATATTGTTGTGCCAAAACGGCGACAATTCCCAATGCTAATCCTAACAAACCGCCGACTACGGAGACTAAAAGTCCTTCGTTGAAGAATATTTTCTTGACTAAATTGGTGTCGGCACCCATCGCCTTGAGAATGGTGATGTCTTTCCTTTTATCGGTAATCAGCATGCTTAATGCGCCAATCATATTGAAAGTCGCCATAATTAAGATGAATGTAAGTATAAGATAAACAGCGAGTTTTTCTGCTTTCATCATCTTATACAAAGTCTCCTGCTGTTCATATTGGTCGTAAACCTTATAATCTTCTCCAAGAATGTTTTTGATATCTTCTTTGATTTTGTTTAGCTGCCTTTTGCCTTTTGCCTTTAGCCTTTCGTCATTAATAAACACTTCAACATTAGTACACATTCCGTCGTATTCGGTCAGGTTTGCCAGCCAAGAGAAAGGAGCGAGCACGAGGCGTTCATCTACTTCTTGCTGAGTAGTGAACACGTCGGTGACCATAAGAGTGCCGCTGTTGAAACTGTTTTCGATGTTGAAAGAAGAAGCGTTGCCGCGTTTCGGAGCGAAGACCTGTATCGAAGAATAAGGCTGATACACATTGATTCCGAGATAGTAAGCCATGCCTGCGCCAGGGATGCCGAAGTTGACTCTTTCGTTTCTGATGATGAAAGTCGTGTCACCTAAAATCGTTCCTTTGATTCTGTCGATTCTGTTGTAATCGTCGGGCACGCCTTTGACTTGTCCGATTTGTTGTTTGTTGGAGTTTTTAAATAAAACGTCTTCGGTGATAGTAGGGAAGACGTAGTCGACGCCATTGATTTCTTGAATCTTTTCAAAAGGGAAGTCGTTGATATTTATTGTCTTGCCTTTTACAGAACTGATGTTTAGGTCGGGTGAAAACTGATGTATCATATCAGAAATCACAGTGTTGAAACCGTTGAATACCGACAAAACAAATATCATAGCGAATGTTGCTACACAAATGCTTATAATCGAAATCCAAGTGACGATGTTAATAAGATTGTGACTTTTCTTCGCAAGAAGATAACGCTTCGCTATGAATGAAGGGAGGTTCATTTAGAGTCAATAAGTCAATAAGTCAATAAGACAATAAGTTTTTAGAATTTTAGAATTTTAAAATTTTAGAATTAGTCTTTAAGAAGGTGGTCTATATTTTCGATATAATCCAGAGAGTCGTCTTCGAAGAATTGGAGTTCTGGGATTATTCTTAGTTGATGTCTTACTCTGTCGCCCAACATCTTGCGCAAACCTTTTGACATGCCGTTGACTTCAGCAACGACGTTTTTCTTCTCTTCCATTTTAGGTCCGAAGATGCTGAGGTATACGCGAGCGTATGACATATCTGTTGTTACATTGACTTTAGTAACGGAAATCATCACGTTACCGTTTGCTTTAATCTCTCTTTGAAAGATTTCGCTCAACTCTTTCATGAGGAGCTTTGATATTTTTTGCTGTCTCTTTGTTTCCATGTTGCAAAGGTAATAAAAAAGTTGATAGTTAATAGTTCATAGTTAATAGTTAGTTGAAATAAAAAAAGTTGACAACAATCTATAAACTCTAAACTCTAAACTCTAAACTTTATCCTTCGTATCCATTATTATCGTCACTGGTCCGTCGTTGATGAGTGCTACGTCCATCATTGCGCCGAATTGTCCGCATTGTACTGGGCGTCCTGAAATGAGTGCTAATTGTTTCAAGAAGTTCTCGTAGAGAGGGATAGCCTTTTCTGGTCGGGCAGCTCTGATGAAGCTAGGGCGGTTGCCTTTCTTCGTCATGGCGTGAAGCGTGAACTGACTCACAACGAGGAACGAACCTTCGATTTGGTTGATGTCTAAGTTCATGGCGTCGTTTTCGTCGGAGAAGATGCGCAGTTTTGACAATTTGTTGCAAAGCCATTCCACGTCTTCTTCGGTGTCGGCGTCTTCAATGCCGAGCAAAATCATCATTCCTTTTCCTATTTTTGAAATAACTTCTCCCGCAACAGTCACTGATGCCTCGGAGACTCTTTGTATTATGATTCTCATATTTTTTTATGCTTAGAACTTTTGAGCGAAATCAACGCTCGCAGTGATTGACAAAGATAATATTATTTCTGTTAAATTCTGATTTTAATATTATAGTTGTGAAATATTAGTTGATAAACAAAAAAAGTTCATGGTTCACAGTTTATAGCTTATGGTTTACAATTGTTTAAGTTTAGAACTTAACGAAAAAAAGTGTTGCATAATTGACAAAAAAGTGTTATGTTTGTGGTAATTTCTAGTTAAATAAAACTTAAATAAAACAAACTAATTAAATATATTAAAAATGAAACGAATTATCTTTAAAAATTTTGTCGTCGCGATATTGATGATGACATTTTTTAGTGCGTTTGGCAATCCAAGCAATCAGTTGATTTTGGATGGTAAAAAGTATGAGCCCTGCAGTGAAAATAAGTATCAGGGGAATATGATAATGGTGGTTCAGGTTATGCAACAAGGCAATGTCGTTCTTGACTGTGAAGTCGCGGTTTTTGATTCCAATGAAGAATGTCGCGCTTCTGAATTGTCGCAACCTGATGACAATGGTCTTGTCTATCTCACTGTTCAAGGTGAAGGTGCGGGAGAAGTTATGCATTTCCGAGTTGTTTATGATAATGAAGGAACGGAAGAAGATGTGCTTTTCGGCAAAACTGTGACTTATGTAAACGATGATGTTATCGGCAGTTTTTCTGATCCGTTTATTCTGGATTTAGATGACCTTGATTCTATAGAAGATTTATATAATGAAAATGTGGAAATTCGCTCCACAAAAGGCGGTCTGTTGATTTCTGTCGACAAGAAACGCAATGTGTCTGTATATAACATTATGGGAGTTTGCGTATTCTCTCAAGATGTTGAAGGCGATTGCAATATCACTTTGCCTCAGGGGGCGTATATCGTTGATGGAAAGAAATTTTTTGTTAGATAATATAAACTAAAACTATAAAACTATGAAAAACATTACTAATAGAATTGTACTGCTATGCATGGCTATGCTGTTGAGTATGGGCGTTGCCAGAGCTGAAAGCTGGGATTGTAAGACCACGAACAGCACAATAACTCCAGACAAACCGTATATCGAATTAGATATGAGGTGGTTTGAATGGTATACTAATAACTCATGGATTGGTTCATGGAAAATAACTTTCAGTGGCTATAGCGATGAGTTTTCCTTTGATACGGCAGATGACCTCTGTTCGGGAAACAGTGATAAGTCGGCTTCAATAAGAAATGATGATGATACTTATAAGACATATGAAAGTACAAACTTCTTTGTTGAGCTTTGGAATCCTTATACCGAATCTGGTGACAAATACAACTACCGTGTCACTATTAGAATTCTTCCAAAATTCCCTATTGAGGAAGATATGCGAATCAAGGGTACAGTAAGTGCTCAATGGTATGATAATCACGATGGACCTACTAGTCATAGTCATTCTTTTACTGCAAAAGTTGACGGCGAAGGAATATTCCAGAGTTTAGGTACCATCACTCGTGACAGTGATAGATTGAAATATAACAATAATAGTTTGAAAAATGTCAGCGGATCATTTAGCGGATATTCAAGAAAACTGGCAATCAAAGTGGGTAAAAGTACTAGCTCTTTTGCTATTCCTGATGGAAACACATCATATTCTACAAATGTGACTTTGTCAAGCAATATATCAGATTATGATGTGACACAGACTATTTCTATGGAGAATAATAGTTTTTATCTTGGAGAGAAAACACATAAGGTTAGTTTTATTGTAAAGAAAACAGAAACTTTAAAGGGAGTCGCTTACCCGACGTCTCTTACTGTAGAAGCGGATAAATGGAATAAAACGATAAAGCTGAAATGGTCTAAATACAGTGATAACCTTTCTACAAGCGGCACTTGGTCTGTCATTAGAAAAGATGTAGCGACAGAAACGGAAACTATATTGGGAAGTGGCCTTCATTGGGGAACTACATCTTACATAGACGATGAAATTAAATACGGAGATAAATATATTTATATCGTTGCTTTTATGCCAAATGGATGGGATGGCAAAGTCTGTGCTGATTTGAAAGTCACTTCTAATGAAATTGTGGTAAATAAGGATTTCAAAATTGCGCTTTCAACGGTATCTTCGACAAATAGTATCTCATTGTCATGGACTCATGAAGCCTTAGGCGGCAATTGGAATTATTCATACAAGATTATGAAGAGTGTGAATGATGGAGAGTGGAGGATCATAAAAGAAGAGAGAAATTTAAGTAAAAATGTTACTAAATATAGCTATAAAGATACAAACATCGGTTCGCCTTGTGATATCAACAACTATAAAATTGAGATGATTGCATTGGATAATGAGGCTTTTGACTCCAATACTTCAAATGCAAAAATAACAGGATCGACAGAAGTTACTTCTTTTAATGCGAGTCGAGGCGATTATTCTAACAATGTCCGTCTTACATGGAATGTAAATCAAATAGGAACTGGCGCTACAAAGTATAAGATTTATCGTCAGTTGTTAGGTTCCAATTCGTCTAAAGAATGGAAGGAAATATATCAGACAGAAGGTACTTATAACGTATATACTTACGATGACAACACTGCCAATACTGGTCAATATTATCGCTATAAGTTGGTGGCACAAGCAAATTGCGGAAGCGGATATGACCAAGGATTGGATTATTATTCAGATGGTTTCTGCGTTACAACAGGTGTCATTTCAGGCCGCGTGACTTATGGTACTGGAACTGCTGTGGAAGGAGTGAAAGTCTCAGCTATAAAGGCATCTGATGATGATAATAGCAATGAACAATTTTACTCACTCTATATAAACAAATCGGGAGGTGTTGTAACGCCTTTAGGTGAAGATGATGTTAAAAACATATTTGACGGCAACTTCTCTGTTCAAACTTGGGTCAATCTTGATACTATTCATGGATCTGATAACATGGTATCAGAACCTATAATCGCACAGATGCCTAATCTGTTTAAGTTTACGGCAAAATGGCAAGATGATAAGTATAGATTGTACATAAATACATATAAAAACTCTGAATATGAAGAACGCGCGACAGACATCTTCGTAGAGACTGATAAGTTCTATCATCTGACGTATTCGTATGATGATATAGCGAAAAAGATGTCATTGTATTCTATAAATAATGATACAATTGTTACAAATACGATAGATGTGGATTATGTTGTTGGCAATCTTGTGATTGTTGACACAACTATAGTGGACAAGACGCAGAAGGAACATCTTAAAGAATTTCACGGAAAGAGTTTTGTTGCTTTTGGCGCTTGTATGCAATCTACCACACAACATTATTTCAAAGGTTATATGGATGAAATAAGGGTGTGGAACAAAACAATGTCTTTGGAGGAGATAAAGAAGAATTATGATCATGTGTTGGCAGGAACGGAGAAAAATCTTAAGATATATTATATTCTTGATGAAGGTATCATCGGACAAGAGGTGGCGTATGACTATTCAAAGACTGACGGCGTGCCAAACTCTTTACATGGTTCCATCGTTGTTGGTACAAAAACCTCTACGTATCATTCTTCTTTGTTGGGACTTCATGCATACACCGATATAGAGGGAAATTACTCGATTCGCGGTATTCCTTTCCGTGGTAATGGTACAAACTATAATGTTGTTCCAACTCATGGAATACATGAATTCTCTCCTAATGCTGACGCCCGTTATGTGTCATCATCATCGCTTAATTTCAGCAGCGTCAATTTTGAGGACGTGTCAAGTTTCCCTGTAAGTGGAAAAGTCTATTATGAAAACACAACTTATCCTGTCGCTGGCGTCGCCTTATACGTTGATGGTATGGTAGCTGTTAAAGATAATCGGCCTGTTGTTACTGATATCAATGGCGAATTCACCATCAGTGTGCCTATAGGTGACCACTATATCACTTTGAAACGCGACAATCATACATTTGAAAACGATGGCAGATATCCTGCCGACCCTGATGGCGTCAATACTAAATTTACTTTCAATAAAGAAATTAAAGATCTTACATTCTACGACAACACCAAAGTGATGTATGCAGGACGTGTTGTTGGTGGTGAAGTAGAACATGCTAAACCTCTCGGTGTCGGTGTTAGCGAGGCTAATATTGGTCAAGCGAAAATAACATTCTCGACGCCTCATAAGATGAACGTGAAAAGAGTTACTGAAGGAGGAGCAGTGAGATATGTTACAAATTCCGATACCTTGTATTATAAAACTGACAATGCTCCGTATGTTAACTCGAAAGCATACGCAGGAAATACAGATGAGACGGTAAACAATATCACCATATTAACCGACCCTAAAACAGGTGAATTCGCCGTTGAACTCCCTCCAGTGGAATATACCGTAGAGTCGGCAACAATACTTTCAAATGATACAATAATGTTCTCTGAATTGCCAGCTTTTATCAAACCTTCAAACGATTTTAAAGACTATTGCGATACAATCAATGTTACTAGTGTGTCTGATGATGACGATGACTCTGATACAATCACAGAACAAAGGAAATTCAGATATAGGGCATCTCTATACCTGACACATCGCAGCACTCCTATATTTGAAGTGTCGGAATATGAAAATGGAATATTCGGTATAGATACTGCCTATTGTGTTGAACCAAATGGAAATAAGACTGCTGTCATTGTGTATGAACTTGATGAAAATAATAAGGTCAAGTATAATTACGGATATCCAGTTTATGAGACATACGGGGGGTATTCATACGATATAAGAGCGTATGAGAGATATGTGAATTATGACGGGGAAGAACCTAAATATGACAAAGTACCTCTTGCGGGAACTATAGTCAGCATTCATAATGAATTTGCTGCAGGAAATACACTTTCTATTGAAGGTGATACTGATGGTGAAATTGTTGAACTCGCTGAAAATGAAATAGAACTCGACTCTGCTGGTTATGCACGATATGAATTCAAAGGAGGCGCGCCTAATATTGTGGAACCATATACCTTAAGTCTTAATATGAGTTATAAGGTAAACGGTAAGCATTACGACTGGGACCAAAATGGAAAGTTTAAAGCTATTGTCCTCGGTAATCTGCCAACAGGAAATAATTTCATTACAGCAGGTCCTGACAAAGTGCAGATGATTCTTCGCGACCCTCCAGGATCAAACTCATACTCTTACTGGGAAGATGGAACATCGCAAACCACTATAAACCATTCTGGTGGACATTATGTGGGCGGAGGAAATGTGAGATTTGATATAGGTCTTGGTGCAAGTTTAAAAGCAGCAGTAGGTGTTGGTTTTTATAAAATTATTGACTCGGAATATGTTAACAGGAGTGTTCCCGGAATAGAGGGAAGTTTGAATATTCTCGATCAGGATACAGAATCATATACGACTACGACAACAGATCGGATAGCAACTTCCAGCGATCCTAGTTTAGTGGGCGCAGAAGGAGACGTGTTTATAGGTTCATCAACGAATGTAATCTTTGGAGAGTCTCGTGAAGTCGGATTCCATCATGATAAAAATACAAATGAGATAGTCCTTAATATGGAAGAGTGTACAATCCTGGGTGAAGAATTTACTACAGGATTCAATTACACTCAAAATTATATAAAGTCGACATTGATTCCAAATACAATAAAACTTCGTAACGACCTGTTGTTGCCTAAAGGAACGACAGTTGAGCCTAAAAAAGGTGAGGTGTATTATGTCTCTAATTTGGAAACTACGCATAAAAATTATGGAACATCTAATAAAGATACTGATGTATGGGGTAAAGATGTGGATATAAAGAAGCAAACCTATGGTGATTATTATTGCGAAGAAGGACCAAGCTATAGTATATATTATGAGAAAACCGCTAGTGCCCAAGACCAAATCAATTACTATAACCAATCAATTCGTAATTGGGAAAATATTTTGGAGGAAAATGAGAGACTTAAGATAGAGGCATCAAAGTCTAGAAATGTGTCTGTTAGTGGCGGAACTATAGTAGAACATACCTATACAACAGACACCATAGAAGGTGATTTGTTAAGTCTGGATTTTACATTCCAATTTGTTAATCATGTAGAGATTGGAGCTCATGTTAGCGCGAATTGGGGATTGGTTCTTAATCATGACATTAACCTTGGTGGCGGAGGTGATTATTATTGGGAAACTGAAAATGGAAATATTAATACCAAAGGTTATGTAATTCATGATAGTGATTTTACTGACGCTCTTTCTGTTGATATCTGTGAAGATGGTTTCGGTGCTATATTCCGTACACGTGGCGGACAGACAAGCTGTCCTTATGAAGGCGCTATATTGTCGGAATATTATTTGCCAGGACAAGTCCTTTCTGAAGCTACAATGAGAGTGGAATATCCTCAAATCACTGCTGATGTGATGACGCTCTCGAATGTTCCTTATGGATCGGCAGCTATATTCAACGTGAAATTAGCAAACATCAGTGAGACTAATACTGACGTGTGGTACTCTCTCTCATTGGTCGATGAAAGCAATCCTGATGGCGCAGATGTGACAATGGACGGAGAGACAGTTACAACAGGTCGCTCGATATTAATTAAAGGTGGCACTGAATTGCCAAAACAAATCGCCATAAAACAAACGGATTTGAGCATCTTGGATTATGAAAATATCAAACTTGTGTTAAGCTCTGCATGTCAAAATGATCCTGCCAGCGTCTATGGCGCAGTCGCCGATACTCTCGCTCTTAGCGTACACTTCGTGCCAAGCTGCTCGCCTATAGACATCCATATCGACAACAGAGTGCTTAATGTGAATAATCCTAAACTCGTCGTAAAAGTCAATGGATACGACTTGAACTATAGGAGTCTCAAAGGTATCAATATTCAAATCAAGGGCGAACATGACAACAACTGGACTACATTGAAATCGTATGTCACAGATGAGACATATCTGACACAAGATGTGGAATTGCTAAAAGACAGCGAAATCATTTATACTGACTCGTTGCCAAGTTTGTCTGAACAGAATTATCTAGTCCGCGCTATAACTTTATGTGAATACGGCGAAGAGACGATAAATAACGAAAGTGAAGAAATCTTGATAGTGAAAGATTTGTCGATACCAGCTCTTATCGCTAACCCAAATCCTACTGACGGAATACTAAATTCAGGTGATGAGGTCTCCATCGTGTTTAATGAAGATGTCAAGAGCAGCGAAATAACTGAAGTCGATAATATTTATGTAAAAGGTATCTTGAACGGAAGTGCCGTCGCTCATAGCGTGGCTTACGCTGCTAACACCACATCGCCTGCAAGAACCGAATCGATGATAGATTTTGGCAAACGCTCATTCACCGTGGAAATGTGGGTCAGATATTCTTCCGAAGGTACTATATTAAGTCACGGCAACGCCGATAATTCATTCGCAGTGAATGTAGACGACTTCGGTTATGTCTATGTCGTCATAAATGGAAATACCGCCAAGTCGTTGCAGACAATGCCTAAAGATAAATGGGTGTATCTGACAATCACTGTCGACCAAAAAGAAGGATTCTCAGACATCTCATCGTTGTGCGCTTACGACGGCAATGAAATCAATCTGTTCGCTAATGAGATTATGACGAAATATGAAGGAAACGGAATATTGACTTTAGGTGGTATGACAGGTGCGATACATGAAGTCACACTCTGGAACTATGTCCGTAAGAATGCAGAATCATTGAGCAATATGTACACAACGAAATCTCCTTATACCGCAGGCCTTATAGGTTATTGGAGACTCGATGAAGGTCACGGAACAATAGGAACCGACATCGTTGGAAATCGCCATCTGATTATTTCAGGAACTAACTCATGGTATCTTGAAAACGAAAACACCGCAATAGAAATAGGTGACAAAGAATTCATCTCCATGAATGTAGCACATTGTCCTGCGACAGATAATGACAATTATCTCATCGAGTTCTGGTTTAAAGGAACACAAAAAGAAAATTCAGTGACACTCTTGTCGATGAATCATAACGATATGGAAATCTTCTTTAATGCAGACGGCAATATTGACGTTAAAGCGTCAAGTGAGGTTTTCGCTGGTTCCGACAATAATTATCTTGACGACAACTGGCATCATATGGCGATAAATGTCTTGAAAGCTACACATGGAACTGCAGTGGTTTATATCGATGGCAAGAATGAAGTTCAAATCGATGCCGACAGGTTCCCTTCACTTGCAGCAAGTCACTTGATGTTCGGCGCTCGTTGTTATTACGATAAAAATGACAAAGAAGTGTATGATAGATTCTTTGAAGGTGCCTTCGATGAAATAAGATATTGGAAAGGTACATATACCGCCGACTATATACGTAATAATATGTATTCTAGAGTCGCTGCCGATGAACCTGGTCTGATGGCTTATTATCCAATGGAAAAGATGTCGGTAGATGAATATAATCAAGTGGTCTATAATCCAGCAATGGAAGACCAAAGCGTAAATGCGGTAGAAAACCCTGTCGCTCTCGTTGTTAATAAGGTCTCTGATACATTAACAGAGTCGACACCGCAATGGACTAAAGTGACACCTCCTTTGAAAGAGGCTCCAACTTATGATAATGTTGAAATTTCGTATGTCGCTTCAGAACGTAAAATACTTATCAATATCGACGAAGAACCAAAGAAAATAGAAGGTTGTACTTTGATATTCAATGTTTCTGGCGTAAGAGACGCTAACAATAATATGATGAACCCTGTGACATGGTCTGCTTATGTCCGTCAAAATCAATTGAACTGGCTGAAGTCTGAAGTCGATATTCGCAAACCTAGTGGAGAAGAGGAATATTTCTCTGTCAGAATCTTGAATACATCGTCTGAATTGGAATATTGGAATATCCAAAATATGCCATCATGGCTTAGCGCTGATATTCAATCGGGAGAATTGGCTCCGCTTTCGTCAGAGACAATTAACTTCACTATTTCCAGCGCTACTGCAATAGGTCGCTATGAAGAGGTGCTGTATCTCTGTGGTAATAAAGAAATACCAGAACCATTTACTGTGAAACTCGTCTGTGAAGGCGATGTCCCTGATTGGAACTTCGACCCATCTGATTTCTCAACATCAATGAGTATGGTCGCACAACTCAAGATTAACGGTTTGGTAAGTGATAACCCTGATGATGTGCTGGCAGCTTTCATTGATGGCGAATGCGTCGGAAAGGCAAGTCCTGTCTATAACAAGCGTTACGATGCTTATTATATGATGATGACAGTATGGGGAAATAGCGACAGTGATAACAAACAGGTTGCATTTAAAGCATACGATGCGTCTAGTGGCAAGTTGTATCCTATAGTGGAACCAAGGTATGCAAGTCCTATTGTGTTTGTGTCTGATGATGTCTTTGGCGACTTCGCAAATCCAGTGGTTTTGCAAACTAGCGATAAAATGCAACAGTCAATAAAACTTAACAAAGGCTGGTCTTGGATTTCTGTAAATGTAAAACTTGAGGATTCTCTTGTTGAAAATGTTATGGAACCTATCTCCGAAAATGTTTTGTATGTCAAGTCAAAGACTGCCTATTCTGTCGTTGAAAATGGAAAATGGCATGGCAACTTGTCAACAATCAAGCATTCAGAAATGTATAAGGTACAGGTGGATGCAGAAACAGTTCTTGATGTAATTGGAGAATCAGCAGCAAATGAACCGATAACACTCAATAAGGGTTGGACATGGATTGGTTATAATTCAAGTATGATAATGTCGCTTGATGATGCGTTTGCAAATGCTAATTCTCAAGATGGCGATATTGTTAAAAGTCGTGATAGATTTGCTATATACGATGGCTATGAATGGGTAGGAAATCTTGCAGCAATGAACCCAGGTAGTGGTTATATTTATAAATCTAATGATAACAAGAAGACTTTCGTCTATCCATCAACAATAAGTTCTAGAAGAAGCGTTGTCGCTGAGCAAAAAGTCGATAATCTGTTTGCAAGCGAATATCCAAACAACATGAACGTGATAGCTGTCGTTAAAGACGGAGACGCAGTCGTGGAAAATGCAGCAGTTGAAGTCTATGCAGATAATTCTCTCAGAGGCGTTTCTGAACAAAGCGTTGTCGATAACAAGCATTTCATGACAATCTACGGTGATAAGTCGGCAGAACGCCTTACATTCAATGTCGTTGTCGATGGAATCGTTTATGAAGTGGAAAACACAATCGACTTCAGCGAAGACGCAGTCGTAGGTACTTTGGATAATCCATATATCATTCAACTGAATAACGACATCCAGATAGATGGCATAAATGTTTATCCTACACTCGTAAAAGATATTCTCAATATTTCATCTAAGGAGAATATAAATAATGTGTCGGTATACAATGTCAGCGGTTTGGAAGTATATCGTGGAGAAAATTATTCAGAGTCAACGCAAATCAATCTTGAAAACCTTAACAGCGGAACATATTTCGTTAAGGTGATGACAGAAAACGGCAATGTTAAAGTCAGTTGCGTTGTGAAATATTGATAATACTAAAAATATGATTGTTAAAGAAGAGTTCGGTGTTATGCCGGACTCTTTTTTTATTATCTTTGCAAATTATGTAAAATATCTATAATTGTAATGCATTTAATCATTATGAATCATAATTATGAATTGTGCATTATGAATTATGAATTGAATTAATTATGCAATTATTTTATAGAAAGTATGGAGATCCAAAGAATAAGCCTATAGTTGTTATCTTTGGATTATTGGGAGTTTCGGAAAACTGGGATTTTTTTGGAAAGCGTTTCGCTGAACTAGGATATTATGTTTTGGTTCCTGATGTAAGAAATCATGGACAATCGCCACATTCTGACGTGTTTAACTATGACGTATTGGCGGCTGATATAAAGCAGATGATTGATGAAGAAAATATTAAGAAATGTTATCTCCTCGGTCACAGCATGGGCGGTAAGATTGCTATGCGTCTTGCTTTCGATTATCCTGATATGGTTGAAAAATTAGAGGTTTTGGATATCAGTCCTCGCGCTTTTGACCATCCTATGGAACATGTGGGATTTATTTCTGCAATGTCAAAAATAGACCTCTCTAAGGCACAGCATCGCTCTGATGTTGAAGCGGAATTGGCAAAAGAGAACTATGAAAGACGTCTTCTTCTTTTCTTGATGAAGAATTTGTCATATAGCCATGAAAATGGTTACAGATGGAAACCTTACCTCGATGGAATAGCAAAGAATATAGCTGAGATTGGCAAGGGCTTCAATGAAAAATGTCATTACGACGGACCTACATTGTTCGTCAGAGGCGGTCAGTCTGATTATATTATCGACAAGGATTATGAAGTGATGAGACATCATTTCCCTAACTATGAAATGGTGACATTGGAAGAATCTGGACACTGGATTCACGTTGATGATCCAGAAGGATTTAACAAAGCAACAGAAGATTTTTTTTGTAATAAATAATAAAGATATTTTGATAAAATGATACCGGAAAAAGGAAAACTTATTGAAGTCTTGAGGGAAGTGGTTTATTTCCCAAAAGGTGACAATATCATCAATTTAAAGATGGTTGACGATATTGAATTGAAAGAAAATTTAATCCGTTTTCGTCTTTTGTTTGAAAAACTTGAAGATGAGAAGAACCAATTCCTCATCGACACAGCAACACAGATGTTGAAGAATGCTTTCGGCGATATAGAAATTGACATCGTCGCTGCATCACAAGAAAATGCTCTTTCAAAAGTAAAGCATATCATCGCTGTGGCTTCAGGTAAAGGCGGCGTTGGCAAGTCAACAGTGTCTGTCAACCTCGCTATCGGACTCGCTCTTCAAGGTATGAAGGTAGGTTTGGTTGATGCCGACATCTACGGACCATCAATTCCGGTGTTATTCGGCAATGAAGAAACACGCCCTTTGGGTTACGACCGCGACGGCAAGTCATATATGATTCCTATTGAAAAATATGGCGTTAAGATGATTTCTATCGGACACCTTGTTGACAAGGAAATGCCTCTCATCTGGCGCGGACCTATGGCATCTAATGCTTTAAGTCAGCTTCTCCTCGACACCGACTGGGGCGAACTCGACTTTTTAGTCGTCGACATGCCTCCAGGAACAGGCGACATTCAGTTGTGTCTCGCACAAAACTTCAAGATGTCGGGTTCTGTCATAGTGACAACACCACAGAAAGTGGCTCTCGCTGACGTACGTCGTGCAGCTAATATGTTCCGTCACGAAGGCGTCAACGTGCCAATCCTCGGTTTGGTTGAAAACATGGCGTATTTCACACCTTCAGACATGCCAGAGAAGAAATATTATATCTTCGGCAAGAACACAGGCGCTGAGTTCGCAAAAGAATTAGATATGCCTTTGCTCGCTCAGATTCCAATCGACGAAAATATCTCAGAAGCTAACGACAAAGGAACACCATTCTCTTTCAATGGATTCTCTCCTGTTGCTGCAGCATTCGAGAAATTAGCTAAGAAAATAGTGGAAATGTTTTAATAAGCTATGAGCTATGAGCAGTGGGCAATGAGCAATATTATGCCAAAAGCTCGCGGCTCAAAGCTCGCGGCTCAAAGCCAAATAAACTATGGAAAAACAAGAATTAATACAAAAGATTCAAAATATACTCGTTCAGGTGAGACCTTATCTCGCTGCCGACGGTGGTGGCGTGGAATTCGTTGATTTGACCGACGATATGGTTGTGTTAGTTGAATTGACAGGCGCATGCGGAAGCTGCCCTCATAGCACAAGAACTCTTAAAAACGGAATAGAGAAGACTATCAAAAGTATTCTTCCAGAAATCAAAGCAGTAGAAAACGTTAAATAATAATGTAGAGACGTCACCCCTGTGGCGTCTCTTTATTTACAATTAACAGATTTTACAAGTGGCGTCTCTTTAATTTACAATTAGCAATTTACAATTAATAGTTAAGGTGTTTTCTTTTTTAAAATATCGTTTAAAGTCGCAGGGCAAATTCAGGTTGCATTCGCCTTTTGTCTATGATTTTTATGAAGAGGTTTTGGAAAAAATCACTCATGAAAATTGGAGAGAGGAATTGCATAATAAATTGAATGTTTTTCTGTTAACAAAGAAAGATGTCTTTAAGGAAAACGATGTTTTTATTGTTGAAGAAGACATACATGTTTCGAAAGAAAGAGAAAAAAAATGGGAAGAAATGATAAAAGATAAGTCCGCGACACTGACGATTGATTGTTATCATTTCGGAATCATTTTCAAGATGGAAAGAAAAGAGAAACAACACTTTGTGTTAAAATTCTAGAACTCTAAAATTCTAAAAATTTAAAACTATATCACGACAATTTTAAACTATAAATAAAATGAAAACATACACAAAAACAGGCGACAAAGGAACCACATCGTTAATAGGTGGAACTCGTGTTAACAAAGACGATGTTCGTTTGGAAGCCTACGGCACTTTTGATGAGTTGAGTGCATTTGTAGCTGTACTCGGAGATTCGGAAGGTGTTGATGCTCATGAGGTAGATGTTTTTGATAGAATTCAAAATAACCTTTTGGTTTTGGAATCATGTCTCGCATTAGATAGTCAACAGTCAACAGAAATGTCAAAATATATACCTCAGTTGACAGAAGACGATGTGAAGTTTTTGGAAGATGAAATTGACGCTATTAATGCGCAGTTGGAACCTTTGAAGTATCTGATTATTCCAGGGGGCAACATTTTATCATCGAGAGCTCATGTGTGCAGGACAGTATGTAGAAGAGCTGAGCGTAACCTTGTGCGAATGGGCAGAGAATATGAGGTTGACGATGTTTTGAGACGTTTTGTCAACAGACTTTCCGACTATTTTTTTGTGCTTTCGCGACTTTTTATGAAGCAGGCTGGAGTCGTTGAAAAACCTTGGAAACCAATGAAATAGTATTTTTTGAAAATATTTTTAAAAAACGCTTGACTTTTTATATATAAATAGTAATTTTGCGCCCGAATTTTAAAACCATAAAGAAATGTATTGGACATTAGAATTAGCATCAAAGATGGAAGACGCTCCATGGCCAGCAACAAAAGACGAATTGTTGGAATGGGCGATGAGAGTCGGATTACAACAAGAAGTAGTTGAAAACCTCAATGAGATAGAAGACGAAGGCGAAATATATGAAAGAATCGAAGATATTTGGCCAGACTATCCAACAAAAGACGATTTCTTCTTCAATGAAGATGAATATTAAGAAATGAAAAGCAGCTGTAAGGCTGCTTTTTTTTATGTCAATAGTTCCACAATTTTCTCAAGCCATTCTTTGTCGGTTTCGTCAAAGGTGGCGAGTTTCTCGCTGTCGATATCCAAGACTGCAACGACTTGTTTTTCTTTAAATATAGGCACGACAATTTCGCTTTGCGAGGCACTGCTACATGCTATGTGCCCTGGAAATTCGTGAACGTTTTTAACGACAATTGTCTGTGCTTCTTTCCATGAAGTGCCGCAGACTCCTTTGCCATAAGCTATTCTTGTACAAGCTACTGGACCTTGAAACGGACCTAAAACTAGTTCGTTGTCAATCACACGATAAAAACCGGTCCACCAGAAATTGAATGTCTCGTGAATAAGAGCCGCTACGTTTGCCATATTGGCGATTTGATCTTTTTCCTTATATAATAATGCTTTGATTTGTTCGTAAAGAAGCTGATATTTTTCTGTTTTCTTCATAAATTATAATGTATGATGAGCAAAAATAATAAAAATATTCTTAAAATTTTTTAACATTTGCCATTAGTCTTTAACCTTTAGACGAAGTTTCTTCCCGTTAACTTTCAATTTGATAGCATAAAAGTTAAAAATAGTTAAAATCCTTGACAAGAGTATCTTTCTGTTATACTTTTGCAATCGAAACTTTAATAAAAACCAATATTTATGAGAACTAGAAATTTACTTTTCTTAGTCGCTTGTTTAATATTTTCGTTAAACGTAAAAGCGCAGGACGATTATCTAAGAGTAACAGATTTGTCCCAGATTCAGAATGGTAGCAGTATTATTTTTGCTGCTCGTCACGATTCACTTTCAACAACAAGTTATTATGCTATGTCTAACGATGCTCAGGGGAAACCGCAGGGTGTTCTGTTTACGGCAATGAATTCAAATGATACGCTTGTTTTGCCTAAGGAAATAGCTGATAATGACACAAGTTATTGCTGGACAGTAGGTGCGTCGGGTGAGGAATTTACTTTTATTAACCCTAATGGAGATATGATTGGTTATGGCAGTAGTGGTACCGATTTTGTCAAGAACGGGGTCAATTCTACATGGACTATTACTCCTGCCGTTTCTGGAAAAGGGACATCTGTTCCAAATCATAACGCATTTGTTATCACGAATGCAGGCATGACAAATAGAAGCATTGCCTTCAGAAAATATAGCAGCGATGCTGTATATGAGAAATTTGCTCCATACGCAAATTCTACAACTAATTTGGAAGGCGATATCTATTTCTTCTATCTTGATATTTTTGTGAAAAAATCAGAAGCAATACCTGTTGTTTCATTACCAAAGTTTTCTCCTGTATCGGGAAATTATACATCAGAACAGAATGTGACTATTTCTTGCGATACAGAAGGCGCGACAATATATTATACTCTTAATGGAAAGAACCCGACAGAAGATAGTGACGTCTATGCATCGCCGATAAAAGTGTCGGAGACAACGACAATCAAAGCTTTCGCAAAGAAAGATGGAATGAAAAATAGTGGAATCGCTACTGCTACATTTAAAATCATAGAAACAGTAGACGTTTCCTTCTATGACAATGGAAAACTATTGCAAACTATGACTATAGCAAATGGCGATGCTGTTGGAGAACTTCCAGTTGCTGTCGCTCCAGAAGGGTTCGCTTTTAGTGGTTGGACTGAAACTGAAATAACAGGCGCAGTCAATAAAACTCCTGATATGATAACTTCATCAACAGTAATAAAGGAGGATACAGATCTATATGCGGTGTTTTCTATCACCAGCGATAATTGTGTAGAAGCGGAAGTGTCGTCATTGTCAAAATCAGATGATGTAATTATAGCGATATCTAAGGATGGTAAATATTATGCTATGTCTCAGGAGAAGGGAACCAGCGGACAACCAATGTCAAAAGAATTAAAGGTGTCAAACGGTACAATTGAGAGCTCGATATCTGATGATATCAAGTGGAATGTAGAGTACAATAAAGGGGATATGGTGATTTATCCTAGTGGCAATGAAGATAATTGGTTGTACTGCACTTCAGGAAGCAATAATAATGCTGTTAGAATAGGAACTAATGCCGATAACAACATCTTTGAGATGAAATCGGTGGAAATAGATGATGTGGTTTATTCTAATTATCTCTACAACAAGGCAACGGAAAGATTTGTTGGTGCATATTATGATAATGAAGTTGCTGTCGACTGGAGAGCATATAAACTCACAGCGTCTGGTGCTTTCCCGACAAACATCAAAGACCAGACATATCATTTCTTTAAATCGGAAGGAAAGAGTTTTTATTGTACTAATGTTGATATGCCACAAAGTCAAACTGTTGCGACAAATACAGTATGGGAGAATGTCTGCATTGTGAATAAGGTCATTATTGAAAATGGTGCTACTTTGACTATAAATGGTGCTATATCTTGTGTTGATGCAGATAATCTCGTTATCAAAGATGGAGGACAGCTTTTACACAATAATGGTGGTGTGATGGCAACAATGGAGAAAGAAGTTCAAGGTTATGGATCAACTAACGAAGGTTGGTATACAATCAGTTCTCCTCTTGTGAAAAATGTTGAATTGTCAGAAGTTAAAGAACTTATACCTTCTAATAATGATTATGATCTTTATCGTTATGATGAACCTGCAAGTTGTTGGGAAAATGTAAAGGATAACACAAATAATTTTACCACTTTTGAGTCTGGAAGGGGTTATCTCTACGCTAGTAAATATGATGCAACAATTTCATTTGTTGGAGAAGTTAGCGGCGAGTCAAAGAGTTATGATCTTACAAAGACAGAAGGGATTAACCTCTCCGGATTTCATCTTATAGGAAATCCATATACCCATAATATTTACAAAGGTTCAGGTGCGTCCATTGATGACGATAATCTTGTTGAAGGTTATTATGCATTGTCAAATAGTGGAGCTTGGGAAGTTAATGTTCCTAATGAAAAACCGATAACACCATGCCAAAGCATTCTTGTAAAGACGATTAAGTCAGGGGAAATTATGGTGAATAAAACAAATCAAAAACCATCGCAAAAATATGAAGATGATGAAATGTTGTTGGTGAAGGTTTCAAATAAAGATTATGAAGATAAAGCATATGTTTCATTTGGCGAAGGTTATGGATTGGAAAAAGTCAATCATCAGAATAAAGATGTTCCAATGATTTATTTTCCTATTGCAGACGTGAATTATGCAATTGCTGTATTGGATACTGAAGTCAAAGAAGTACCGCTATCATTTGAGGCAAAGATAATGGGCGAGTATACTATCAGTGTGGAAACTGAAGCATATGATGAAATATATCTCGTTGATAATATGACAGGCGATGTGACAAATATGTTGACAGATGACTATACTTTTGTCGCGACATCTAATGATGCTCCAAACCGTTTTGTGGTCAGATTAGGTGAAGGAAATTATATAGATGAGCATGCCGTTAAAGATAACTTTGCCTATGTCAATAATGGTAAGTTAATGTTACGTGGTATTTCAGATAATGCACAGATTGATGTTTATGATGTCATGGGAAGAAGAGTGCTTTGCGATGTCGTGAATGGAACAAATGAAACTTATACAATTGAGATGAATGGAGTTCAAACTGGACTTTATATTGTAAAAGTATCTGATAAGGAAGGCATAAAAATGCAAAAGATAATTCTTTAATGTGGATTGTGAGAATCTGGCATCTTATTTTGGGGTTTCTAGATGCTATGATTCTCCTTCCTCTTAAAATAAAAGCAATGAAGAAATGTGTGATGGTGATAATGTTCGTCTTTGGATTAGGAATAAGGGTTATGGCTCAGGTAGATGGATATTTTTATAACAGCAGATTTAAAACCTTTAAAAATAATAACGAGTGTGAAGTGTTATTGCCCGATCAACATGGATTGGATTATAACTATTATGCCGACAATGCTCCATTAGAATCAGGGTGTTTGCTGTTGCTGGGAATGGGATTGCTTTATGCGAAATATAGAATTAAATCCACGGATAAAAATTGAAAGTTGAAAACTGAGAACTGAAAGTTGTTGTTCAACTATCAGTTCTCAGCAGTCAATGGTAAAAGTCGTTCTTTGAAGTATTTGTTAACCTCAATAAAGTCAATAGTCAACAGTCAAGGTTCTTATATGATACCGAGTTGTTTTAAGAGAGCTTCTGGTTCAGGGTCGTGACCTCTGAAGTTGCGATATAAAACAGCAGGGTCGATGCTGTCACCTTTTTCGAGTAATTCTCTAAATGAAGATGCCGCTTCTTGATTGAAGATGCCGTTTTCTTTAAAGCGTGAGAATCCGTCAGCGGCTAAGACTTCCGCCCATTTGTAGGAATAGTATCCGGCACAATAACCGCCTGCGAATATATGTGAGAATGCTGTTGATATTATGCATTCAGGAATAGAAGGCAGTACGTTAGTTGCTGATAGTGCATTCTTTTCAAATGACAAAGGATCGCTTTCAAAAATCTCGGTAAGAGTGTGCCATGCCATATCCAAGATGCCGAATTGTAATTGTCGGATATGATAATATGCTGACAGGTAGTTTTTTGATTCTACGATTTTATCTATGAGTTCACTTGGTATTGTTTCTCCAGTCTGATAGTGTTTTGCGAATGTGTTAAGGTATTCTGGTTCATAGCACCAGTTTTCCATTATCTGAGATGGTAGTTCTACGAAGTCGTGGTCAACGCTGGTTCCTGTCATGGATTCATACTTTCCTTTTGTCAGGATTCCGTGTAGTGCGTGTCCGAACTCATGCAACAATGTGGTGAATTCGTCGTGGGTGATAAGAGAAGGAGTGTCGGCAGTTGGTTTTGTGAAGTTGGTGACGATGCTGATGAGCGGACGCTCGTCGATGTTGTCATAGATTCGCTGGCCTCTGAATTCTGTCATCCATGCGCCACCACGTTTGCTTTCGCGAGGGAAGAAGTCGGCATAGAATAAGGCAAGATGTGATCCGTCTCGGTCCTTGACATCATATACTTTTACGTCCTGATGATAAACAGGAATGTCTTTCAATTCATTGAAAGTTAATCCGTAGAGTCTGTTTGCAAGATCAAATATAGCATTGATGCAATGTTCAAGTTGGAAGTAAGGTTTCAGTTGCTCGTCATTTAAGTCGTATTTTTCAAGACGTAATTGCTCTGCGTAGAAACTGAAGTCCCAAGGCATGATGTTCTCTTCATTGAATCCGTTAGCTTTGGCGTAAATGTTAAGTTCTGCGACTTCTTGTTTGGCTTTAGGCAATGCTGGCGTTAATAGTTTGTTTAGGAAATCACTGATGGCATCAGGATTTTTAACCATACGTCGTTCTGTCTTATATTCTGCGTAATTGGTGTATCCTAAAAGTTTGGCAGTGAGGATGCGTAGTTCGGCGATACGTTTTATTATATGACTGTTGTCGAGTTCGCCTCCGAATGCACGGGTGTTATAGGCACGATACATCTTTTCGCGAAGGTCGCGGCGTTCGCTGAACTTCATAAATGGAATATAACTAGGAGCAGTCAAATTAAAAAGCCAACCTTCTAAACCTTTGTCTTTCGCAGCATCTGCTGCTTGTTCTTTGACATAATCTGGTAGACCGATAAGGTCGTTTTCATCGGTGAGATTTAATGAAAATGCGTTGGTAGCAGCGAGTACGTTCTTGCCAAATTGTAGCGATAAAAGAGATAACTCTTCAATATATTTGCTATATATTTCTTTGTTTTTTGGTGAAAGGTTTGCGCCGTTGCGGGCGAAACTTTCGTATGTCTTTTCGAGTAGTCTCGTTTCTTCTGCGTTTAGGTTAGTGGTGTTTTTCTGGTCATAAATTTTGTTTACGCGTTGAAACAGACTCTCGTTTAGACTGACGTACATGGAAAATTCTGTCGTCAAAGGACTTATTTCTTCAGCGATATTTTGCATCTCTTCGTTGGTGTTTGCTTCCAACAAATTATAAAAGATGTGGCTGACTTGGTTTAATGTTGAACCTGCGTATTCTAAAGCTTCGATGGTGTTTTCAAAAGTAGGTTCGTCAGGGTTGTTGACAATGCTGTCAATTTCCGCTTTGGCTTCTGCTATCGCTTGCTTGAAAGCAGGTATATAATGTTGGTTCTCAATTTTGTCAAACTGAGGCGCGCCATATGGCAATGTCGATTTTGTTAAGAGAGGATTGCTCATAGTGTTTTTATGTGTTGAGTTGTTAATAAAGGACAAATGTATAAAATAAGTTTGAATGAAAAGTGTTCAATGATGATGTATGTTGATTAATATTATTTCATTAATTCCTTGCGCGTATCTGTGTTGAACTTTTCTATAGAATATCTCAACATCGTTCTTGGCATAATGGATTTGTGTTCTGTAACGAAGTCGTATAACCGTTTTGCATCGCGTTTGCCAGTTTCTCGTAACATCCAGCCTATCGACTTGTGCATCAGGTCGTGTTTGTGATGCATCATCTTAAGCGATAACCTATAAGTGTCGTCTAAGTCGTTGTTTCTTATGAATGTCAATGTTGATACTATGGCGATTCTGTTGTCCCAAAGCAAATCGCTTTCTGCTAGCCGGTAAAGTATGTCACGTTTTTTGTCAAGAAGGTATCTGCCGACGATTTGTGGTGCACTTAAATCTACCAAGTCCCAATTGTTGATGTATTTCGTCTGTGATAGATAGAAATCAAAGATGTCTTGTGTCACTTCTTTTCTTGAGTTGTTGACGAGAATCAATAACGCACACATTCGCATCTCGTGCCAAGGACTATGCATCAATTCTTTAATGAAGTCAAAGCTGACATCGCAGAATTCTTTGGCTACAATTCTGATGTTAGGAACCGTCACTCCAAGGAATTTGTCGCCTTCTCCGTACTGACCTTTGCCGGTCTTGAAGAAACGAGGTAAGACAATTTTCTTCTCTTCGTCAGAACGAGCGACTAAGGCATTGTATATTTGGTTTGTCATATTTTCAGTTATATGTTTACATCCATTACATTAGCAGTAATAAAATGACTTGTCCGCTGATGATTCGCAAGAACATTGTTAAAGGGTAAACCGTAGAATATGCTACCGCTGGTTTGTCATTGTTTGATGTCTGACTTGAAAATGCCAACGCTGCAGGGTTCGTGGTCGCACCAGAGATGAGTCCCATCAAGGAGAAATAGTTGATATGATAGACGTAACGTCCTAATAATCCGATGATAAGTAAAGGTATTATCGTGATTATCGCACCGTATGCGACGTATAGTAAACCGTCACCTTCTATGATGGTGTGCAAGAAACTGTCGCCAGCGTCAATGCCAACACTCGCCAAAAATAAGGCAATGCCGATTTCTCGTAACATCAGGTTGGCACTCACTGTGGTATAAGTGATGAGTTTCATTTTATAACCGAAACGACCGATAAGGATGGCGATGATGAGCGGACCGCCTGCGAGACCTAGTTTCACAGGTGTCGGCATTCCCGGGAATTTTAATGGAATACTGCCGACAAGGATGCCGAGAAATATTCCTACAAAGATGGTGATGATATTAGGTGTGTCCAATTTCTTCAATTCGTTTCCTAATAATTTGGCGACGTGGTCGATGGATTCTTTCTTGCCTACAACGGTGACTCTGTCGCCAATCTGAAGTTCAAGATTAGGGTCGGCAAATAGGTCAACGCCAGAGCGGTTGACGCGAGTGACGATGATATTATATATGTTGGAGAGATGTAGGTCTTTAAGTCTCTTTCCGTTGATTTCTGATTTCGTTATTAGGATACGACGTGAGATCATAGGGGAATTTTCATTGTCCCAGTTGAAGTCACTTTCTTTGCCGAATAACTTCGTTATGGCGTCAATGTCTTCTTCTTTGCAAACAACTGTGACAAAATCTCCTTGATGCAATATGGTGCAGGCGTCTGGTTTGCTAATGATGCCTTGCTGACAAATACGTGAGCAGATGAAATGATACTTTGTGAGTTGGGTTATCTCTTTCAATGTCTTAGAGATGATGGCGTCGTTGCATATCTCAAGTCGCAATACTATTAACGATTCGCCGTCTTTGTCGTGTGTCTTCAGATATTCCTCTTCCTTGTCTGTGTTGATGCGGCATATATATCTGATTGCGATGATGGCTAAGATGGCGCCTGCAATGCCGAGTGGATAGGCACATGCGTATCCTAAAGAAATTGGGTCGCCAGAATAGTTGAGTTGACTCAGCGCTTCGTTGGCAGCACCAAGTCCTGGGGTGTTGGTGACCGCACCGTACAAAACACCAACTATCATAGGAAGTTCGATAGAACCGTCAATGTAATACAATGCTAGTGCGACAATGATGTTTAGAAACACAATTCCCATAGCTAACATATTGAGTGTTACGCCTCCTTGTTTGAAAGAAGAGAAAAATGAAGGTCCGACTTGCAAACCGATACAGAATACAAACAATATAAGACCGAAGTCTTTTATGAAGTGTAATGTATTTGGTTCTATTTTAAATCCTAGGTGACCTGCGAAGATGCCGACAAATAAAACCCATGTGATGCCCAATGAGATGCCTCGTATCTTGAACTTGCCTAAAAATACACCTATGGAAATTATGATGGCATATAGCAAAATAGTGTTAGATGTGCTTAAATAACTGGAACATAAAGTGTCAAACCAATTCATAAAAATCTGATTTATAAAATGTATAAACGTTTATTTGATGTATTTCTCGGATAAATATATTCCCAAGAATACGAAAATTATTGAAATTATGACTGATGCGAAAATGTATATCAATGATGTTAATCGTTGACCGCTTTGCATCATCTGAAAAGCTTGTACCGAGAATGTGGAAAATGTTGTGAATCCTCCGCAGAACCCTACGGCCAAAAGAAGATATAATGTGCTTTGTGATGCAGGAATGAGTAAGCCGATGACAAATGAACCGATGACATTGACTAACAATATCGCTAGTTCACTGCAAATGGTCAAGTGTGTGAAAAGACAGGTGATTAAGTAACGCGCAATACTGCCTAATGCGCCTCCGGTTCCGACTAATAAAATGTTTTTTATCATAATTTTAGGTTAATAGACAACGGTCAACAGTCAACGGTCTTTGAATATGCAAAGGTAGGAATAGTTTTTATGAAAATGGTAAATATTATTGAAAGTTTTTTGTAGATTTGTGAGGGGTTTTAAAATAATAAATTATGAAGAAAATAATCATAACACTTTCATTATTGATGGTCTTGATGACATCATCTTTTGCACAAAGTTCTGAACACTTGAAATTTAAAGGCGTGCCTATTGATGGAACTTTGAATGAGTATGTTAATAAAATGAAACAAGCAGGATTCTATTATGAAGCAACAGAAGATGGAATCGCTTTGTTGAGCGGTGAATTCGCTGGATATTCTGATTGTATTGTCGGCGTGAAAACTTTGCAGAAGTTAAATCTGGTTCATGAGATAGTCGTGCTTTTCCCTTCTCAGGATAAATGGGCGGGATTGAACTATGATTATGAAAGATTGAAAACTATGCTTACTAAGAAATATGGCGAACCAGACGAATGTATTGAAAGGTTTAATGCATCGTCTTATATGACTATGGATGATAATGCTAAAATGTATCAGGTTAAAAGTAATAATTGTGAGTATTATTCTAAGTATGATACAAATAATGGTTCTATCTCATTGACAATAAGTAATGACGGATATGAGTTTGGTTGCAGAGTTAAGTTATTCTACACTGATAAAACTAACTCAGAGATTTTTGATGATGCAGTAATGGAAGATTTATAATTCTTCGTTATGAAAAAAATAAAAATCACGGTGATGCGCATGGCTCGTTACGACGACCTTATGGCGCAATATGAAAATCCTATTGAGCATGCTTGCGACTTGCATCTCGGTCAGACTTTTATAGTTGAAAATATTCAAAAACCTGAAGGATTGTGCGATAGCGCATGGGAAACACTTTTGCCTTTTGTGAAAGAACTAGCTGAAGGTGGTGGCGACTTCTTCGATGGATGGATGAAGAATCCTCATTCTGCGATGCTTTCGTGTAACGACGGATTTCGTCCAGTGAGTTTTTATGTAGAAGTTGTAGAATGACAGCTAATTATGAATTGTGCATTATGGATTATGAATTAAACATAAGGAAGGCTGCCAAATCCGATGCGACTCTCATAGCAAAAGTGGTGGCGATGGCGATAGGTGAGGAGTCAGCAATATTGTATGGCGGCGAAAACTATATGAATGTCTTTGAAGAAATTGCACTTTTGGAAGACTCGCAATATAGTTATCGCAACGCTTTCGTGGCAGAAATAAACGGCAATGCTGTAGGCGCAGTGGTCGCATACGATGGTGCGGAATTATATCCTCTAAGAAAAGCGACTCTTGAAATAATTTATAAACATACTGCAAAAGAACTGCAAATCGCAGATGAGACTGACGCTTCTGAATTTTATCTTGACAGTCTTGCTGTATTACCAGAATATCGCGGTCGTGGAGTGGGTGCACAACTGATTCTCGCTGTGAAAGACAGAGCTTTTAATGAATATAATAAAAACCTCGGACTCTTGGTCGATTTTGAAAATCCTGATGCGGAACGACTTTATCAATCCGTCGGTTTTAAACGATCTGATGTCAAGGATTTCCTAGGACATAAGATGTGGCACCTTGTTTTGGGACTACAAGTCAATAAGTCAATAAGTCTATAAGTTGTAGAGACATTTTTATAATTTTTTAAATGAAATTATTCTTATGATTCGTAAAGCAAAAGAAAACGATATTCCTAGAATTTTGGACTTATTGTCTCAGGTGAATGACGTTCATGCTGAAGGTCGTCCGGATTTTTTTATAAAAGGTCGAAGGAAATATAATGAAGCGGATTTGATGCTGATAATCAATGATGGAACCACTCCGGTTTTCGTATGTGAAGAAGACAATGATATAAAAGGTTATGCATTCTGTGTGATTCAAGATTTGAGTAAATGTCATAATCTTCATCCAGATAAAAGTCTTTATATTGACGACATCTGTGTCGATGAAAAATATCGTCGTCATGGAGTGGGACGGAAGTTATATGACTTCGTGATGCAATATGCTAAAGATGAAGCTTGTTTCAACGTGACTTTGAATGTGTGGGATAAGAATCCCGAAGCCAAGGCGTTTTACGAGAATATGGGAATGAAGGTGCAGAAAGTCTGCATGGAAGTGGTGTTGTAAAAATTACAAGTAATTGAGAATTGAAAGTTTAAACTTCGGTGCCTGAGCCTGTCGAAGGCAAAGACATCGGGACTTCGACAAACTCAGCGACCGACAAGTTCAGGGTTCAAAGTCAAAATAAATGATTTCCTGTACCAGTCTGTGTATGGTGTTAAAATGTCTTTTATTTTCTCGCTGAGATATGTGTTCCAATATGTTATGAAATCATTGTAAAAAGGCGTGTCTGACGGAATCTGTTTTGCCCATTTCATATAATCTGTGCTGATGAGATTTTGATATGTCTCTGAAATTTTATTGAATTCGTCAACATCTGAAACAGGTCCTTCTTCAATCTTGATTTTTAGTGTTGCAATTTGTGCGTCAATATATTGTGAAGCTTCTGCTAAAATTTCTTTCTCGTTGACAGTATATGTCTTGCCTGAGATGTAATGTTTCGTGATGACGAATGACAAGGCGAAGAGAAGAATCAGAATTGTAGAAATAACGACGCTTGTCTTTGTGATTTTCTTTTTCTTGATGTAATTCCTTATTTCGTCAACAGAAGAAAAACGTTTCTCTCTATTTTGCTGAGCGCATTTGTCGGCGATTTTCTGATATGACTTAGGGAAGTTGTTTTTTAAGATGATTCCTAAAGAATAAATGTCGGCGCGGCAATCTATTGTGTTATTTGGAATCATTTGTTCCGGAGCGGCGTATTTTCTAGTGCCTGCAGCTTGTTTAAGGACGACGTAATCGTCGGTGTCGGAAAGACCGAAGTCGATGATTTTTACGTTGTTGCCGTTGTTTGTGATAAGAATATTGCTCGGCTTTAAGTCACGATGAATGATTTGTTTCGAGTGAAAATAATCCATCGCATCAAGCAACTCATTGAAAATCTTATCATAAAATCCTTTAGTCTGCGTCAGTGTCAGTGTCTGCGTCAGAGTCAGTCCCTCGATATATTCCATCACGATGCAATCGCCGAGATTAGGAATATTTTGGAAGTCGATAGTTTTAACGATATTAGGATGGTCTAATGAACGTGATATTTCAAATTCTTTTTTGAGTAAGTCTTGATAGAATTTCTCATTCTTGAATTCAGGTTTGAGACCTTTCAAGATGACTTTCTTTCCAAGATATGTTGCGGTATGTAGACTGCTATATCCTTTAGTTTCAATTTCTTTAATGTCGTAGAAAGAAGATTTAGTTTCTGAATGACAATCTTGAAACACAAAACCCGAACTTGAAATATCGTTGCTGTTCATGACATTTTTTGACAAAGATACATAATTTAAGAAAAGACGCGCCAAACACGCCTTGTTTTTCTTAGGAGTGTCTGACGCGTCTTTTAAGAGTGGTTTGTTTGAATATGATTTTATCGTTTTTCCACGATTTTCAAGCCGCCTTTCTTTCCGACGACGAACATAGCGTAAGTCTCGCCGTCTCTTGTCAGGTCGTCGAGATAGAGAGGTTGTCCTTCGATGAAGAAGGCGCAGATGAAAGTGTCGTTTTTTTGCAGCTTGCTGTTTTGGGCGTCAATTACTTTGAAAGAGTTATCGCCTAAAAACTCGACCAGGCATTCTCTGTCGGGTGTCCATGTGAAATAAATTCTCTCGCCTGGTTTCAAGTTTTTGGTATAGATACATTTCTGCATGATTTCTTCTGACTGCTCGTTAGGGTCGTTTGTGTTTTCATTCACGAAGTCGTCCCAGTCGTTATAGCCGACGAATTTAGCCAAGATAGAAAGAGTGTGAAAACGAGTGGTGTCGTAACCTTCTATGTATCCCCAGATACGTTTAAGAGTTGTCTCGGAGATTGTCTCACCACATCTCTCAAAAATAACTCCGGAAAGGTATACAAAATCAGCAGGAGTCTTTATCTTGCGAGGAATTGAATCTTCTACCAACTGTTTCAACTTAATAATTTCAGGACTCGTTTTCATAATGATTGTAATTTGTTTTTGCAAATATAAATGCTTTTCTGAAAACTAATTTAGTTCTTATTAGTCCTTATTGGTTCTTTTTATTGATATCTGTAGAGACACGTCAAACACTGACAGCTGATAGCTGATAGCTGACAGCTAAGTTGTCTGTTGACATCAGACAAGACTTGTCAAACACAATCTTGTTTATTTCATTTGTGTGTTCGGCGCGTCTCTACACAAAAAGGACCAAAAAGAACTTTTGAAAATTATAAATTTATTCTCTTCTTTGCAAAACGAATTTATCACATAAACAAAATAATCATGGGACTTTTTGACAATTTAAAAGACAGATTCAACAAAGCAGAATTCACTGTCGCTCCACAGAAAAAGCTTAAGACATTATCAAAAGACTTCGAAGAAGCTTTCGATTTGAAACTTGTATTTTATAAAGGCAGCGTCATTGCTGACGGCGATCTTACACTTGCTGCATTAAATAAAAGAACAACTAAAGAAGTCAACGCTAAAGCCGACGGCTTAAACATCAAAGGAAGTATGAAAGTCGGCGATGTTGAGAATATGTTCGACACAAATTTCGGCGTTAAAGTACAAGTCAAAGATAAAAAAGGCGAGATATGCGTACCTAACAACATCACTTTAGGACAGGCAGCTCGCGGCGAATACGAAAAATAATTCACTCAATTATAAACAATCAAAAAATCAATATTATGGCAGATTTCAGAGTTACAGGCCAAATGAAAGTCAAGACTTTCAAAGAACAATTTATGGAATGCTTTGGCACAGTATTAAGAGTATATTATAAAAACCGTTTTGCTGACGAAGATGTAACATTAGCATCTATCCGCGCTGAAGGTTACAAAGGCGGAGACTTCGACTGTAGCGACAACGACATCGTTGGCGACTTCGAAGACTTCATGATGGCTTTATACGGCATCGAAGTACAAGTTGCATCTCCAGATGATTCATATTTAGTTGACAACAACTTAAGACTTTGCGAAGTTAAGAATCACGTAAAGGCAACTGGCAAATCAAGATCAAAATACAGCTTCAACGGAGAAATCCTTGCTAATAAAGGAAAACTTTGTCGTGCAATGGCAAAATATTATCTCCAACAAAATCCAGACGTCACATTAGAAGACATCAGAAAGAAATTCCACGTCAACGGCATCAATGCTATTGAAAGCGTAGAGGAAGCTCTTAAAACAACAGACTCTGTTGGCACTCCAGGTGGCAGTTACTATATGAAAGAAGCTGACCAAATCGCAACAAAAGAAGGTAATGTCGTTGTTTGGAATTACTGGCCAGAACGTTATTTCATCGGTTTTATGGAAATAACAAGAAAACTTGGCTACACATACGAAGAAGTTTAAAAAAGAACCAAAAAGAACTTTTGAAATAAATGCAATACTTTATAATATTGCAAACAAATAAGATAAGGAAACAGCCGAAAATCCTATAAAGAGTAGGCATCATAAATAAAACTATATTATCATGGCAGATTTCAGCATTGACGGCCGCATGAAGGTCAAATCATTAAAAAAACAATTCAAAGAAGCTTTCGGCGCAACATTAAGAGTTTACAAAGGCGTTGGTTTCGCTGACGACGATGCAACATTGGCATCAATCCGCGCAGAAGGCGCTAAAGGCGGTGAAATTAAAGTTGTTGGCAACATGAAAGTTGGTAACTTCGAAGATAAAATCAAAGAACTTTACGGCATTAAAGTTCAAGTTGCTACAGCTGACGACTCAGCATTGGCAGACAACGGCATCACTCTTTCAGCAGCCGGTAAATAATATAAATTCCAGCTTATCACAAAAGACACCTTCCACAAGACGGTGTCTTTTGTTTTAATACGTTTCGCTAAATATAGTTCCAACAAAAATAACAAGAACTTAAAAAAATCATACCTTTGTGCAATCGCGTTATATAACGCATCAAAGTAGATTGATAAAACATTAAAATCATGAAATCAAGTATTATAGACGTCCCACGTCGTCACGATCAAGACGACCTCTTCGGAATAAAGGTCTATCAAGACGCACTTATTGATTATGTAAAATACACCGACACTCCTATCACTATTGCTTTGCAAGGCGAATGGGGAAGCGGCAAGACATCACTCATGAATCTCCTCCGCTGGAACCTCTGCGATGTGAGCGACGCTCCTTATTTCCCTATCTGGATTAACACATGGCAGTATTCCCTCATGAAATCTCCCGGACAGACCATCATCTCAATACTTGAAGGCATCGTCTCTCAGATAGCAGCTCTCAATCCTAACAAATCATGGAACGAAAGCAAGAAGAAAATCGGCGGCATCTTCAAGAAAATCGCTACCGTTGGTGCCAAGGCTGCTGCCGGCGTCGTCGGCGTTGATGGCGGTTTAGTTGACGAACTCGTCGGAGAAGAAGCATCAGTACAATCTGACATCAGCCAACTGAAAGAAGAGATTGGAAAACTCATTCAAGAGTCACTCAACACCAACCCTTCAAAACAAGGCTTCACATTCTATATCGACGACCTCGACCGTATCGACCCTCCTGTAGCGGTGGAGATTTTAGAATTATTGAAAAACATCTTCGACCTCGAACACTGCGTCTTCATCCTCGCAATCGACTACGACGTCGTCATCAAAGGTCTCAAGCCTAAGTTCGGCGAACTGACAGACAAAAACGAAAGAGAATTCCGTTCATTCTTCGATAAAATCATACAACTGCCATTCTCAATGCCTGTCGCTTCATATAATGTCGACACATTCTTGGTCGATGCACTCAGCAAAATCGATTATTTCACTGCAGAAGAATTGCAAGACCAACACCTCTCTGAGTCATTATCAGAAATAGCCCGCTTGTCAGTAGGCTGCAACCCTCGTTCCTTGAAACGTCTGTCGAACACATTGTCGCTCATCTCTATCATCAACAGAAAGAAAACAGCAGAAGCTGAAGTTGTTGATACAAAAAGCAAGACTATCAACTTCGCATTGGTATGTATGCAAATCGCTTATCCATACATTTACAATCAGTTGACAGAAGAACCAGACTTCAAACAATGGAGTGAGAAAATAGCCTCAAAACTTAAGTTGCGTCATCTTTCATTAGAAGAAAAAGAAAGCCTCGATGCCACTGAAGAATTTGATGAAGAATGGGAAAAAGTAGTGTTCCGCATGTGCCAGAAGGAAGTATACCTCAGCAACAGAGCATTCCAAGTTTCATTGTTATTGTCGAAGATTGCCGAAATAGTGAACGACGACGCCAACTTAGGAGAAGTTGTCAACGCAACAATTGCGATGTCGGCTGTTACAAACCTCAAGGCATTCGACGGACCTATCGTCAACAAGAAGGCACAGCCACGTCAGGTATCTTCATTCATGGGCAAGGAATACAAAGGCAAGGGACGTTTATGCCAAGCCATCATAAAATATCATGTCGAACAACATCCTGAGATGACAGCAGAACAACTCAAGGAAATGTTTTTCGTCAAAGGCGAACATCTGATTAACACCTTGACAGAAGCACTCAAACGAACCGACAGCTCAGGCAAACCTGGTGGCGAGTATTACCATAAAGAAGAAGATTTAATCAACGTCAATGGCGAACAGATGGTAGTATGGAACTACTGGCCTGAACGTTATTATCTTCCATTTTTGGATATTGTCAAGAAATTCGGATATAAGTTCAGTTAAAGAAAAAGCGACTCGATTGAGTCGCTTTTTTTATCATCAAATGAATTCAAAATCCCACAAATCTGACAGAGAGTAGTTGTCGCAGAGATATCTAACAAACAGAAATGCAGCCAAGCCAATTGATGAGGGTGGAAAACTTTTCCAGCTATTACTATCATAGTTTTAATTATTTTTTAATTATTTCGTTAATTGCTAAATTTCTCGCAACCATTTCAGAGATGTCGTATCCAGTGACGAGCTCAATCCATAGCCACTGCCCGTTAGGATTGCACTCTAAAAATACATATTCGTCATCTGGTGTCACTATAAAATCGAAACATCCGAAGTTAAGTTTCATTTTTTTCAGGAAAGACAGACAGAAATCCTTTATTGAGTCAGGAATATCAACTATTTCATGGCGGAGATTGTGGTCATAACCTTGACGCCAATCAATTTTTCCAGTCGTATTGCTTTGAGCCTGAGAATCTATCTTACAAGCCACTATATCATTGCAGCATGTCGTTATCCTCAGTTCATATTTCTTGTCTATGTAATTCTGGAGATAACATGCCGTTTGAGAGAACGCTATAGGATCCTGTGTCATTATATCAGAAGATTTTACCTTCTGAGAATAAAAGACATATTCTGTCTCCCCATCAATGAAGACGCTGTCGTTATTTATCGACTTAAGCGATATCTCGCCATGTTTAGAACACAAATCGTCGAATGCACTTTTATAATTTGCATAACATGTGTCAGGCACTTTCGCTCCAAGACTCTTAGCTACTGATAGCTGTAGCATCTTGGAGTCTGCAGGACGGTCTTCAACGATACTTCCAACAGAAAATATGTCGCGTATATAATAACGGAGAAAACTCAAAAAGCCATGAGCCTCTTCTCTGTTGTATTTGTTTATTGAGCGCTCACGATGTGTTACAGGCAGATGCTTAGGAATCATTGCACGACGATCCCACACCGCTGTAATCTCGTGGCCATACACCTCTAAGTTGTTCTTGACGTTGCGGATATAAAAGTCACAGCCATCTTCGTTGCACCACCACTTGAACTGATAGTCTGTGAGCAGACATTCAGTGTTGAGACGAAAGACGGGGACTCCCCAACCAACGAGATGATTGATCACATTGGTCGGGTGGATATCCTCTTTATTTGTAAATATAAAAATCATCAACGAACCGATTTGGAGTCGTCGATAGCATTCTTACGGTCGGTGACAGAATTATAACCACCTGTTCTATTTTTCTTGCGTGTAGTACTTGAACGTAAGCAGCGAGTTCCAACGATTCTCATATCGACATCTGTCATTTGATTCATATCGTTGTAAATCAAAGGCATTTGTTGTTCGTTGACAATAGGAGTCTGCGTGGTGAAATTCATCATCAAAGGCATGATATTTTGTGATGTCTGATTATAAGTTCTCATGATACTATGTTTTTTGTTGTTTTACTATTCTTCATCCAATTCAATTTCATCTTCCATATCAGGAGTATCGCTGCCTTCTATGCGGATGCTACGGTCATTCTGTGCAAAAATAGCGATTGCTAAAGCAGCTTTTGCAGGGCTGAGTTTGAGCATTGTAGCGAGTTCGAGCAATAGTGACACTTCTTTTTCAACGACGGTCTTATCGGCGAGAATAACATCGACGCAAGCTTCAAGAATAATTTCTGCGTCTTCTGCTTTTACCTCAGCAGCTATCTCAGCCAGATTTCTTTCTTTATTCAATTCATTTGCGATGCATGCCTCGACTTCATTCGGATCAATTTCCAAGTTTTTGGCGATCTTGCGAATCTCCTCTATTTCGGCTACATCGTTTCTGCCATCAGCCTTCAATACGGCTACACACATGGCAACTAATTGTTCTGTGAAATTCATAACTCTAATTTTATTTGAATAATCTTTTGATTTTATTTTTCAAGCTGCCTTTAGCTTTACGTGCCTTTGCCATACGTGCTGCGACTTCCTTGCCTTCTTTTGTTCTTAAATCAACGCTGCCGTCAGCTGTACGTTTCACCTTTGATTTGGTTGTTGACTTCTTTATGGTAGCTTTTTCTTTCTTTTCCTTGGCTTTGCGTGCTTTCTTTACACG
Organism: Bacteroidales bacterium; assembly: GCA_045656905.1. Lineage (GTDB taxonomy): Bacteria > Bacteroidota > Bacteroidia > Bacteroidales > F082 > Limimorpha. The sequence goes on along the minus strand of JAZOSA010000061.1, from coordinate 10,216 downwards.
TTCAACCATTTCTTTATATTCCTTGGTACGTTTATCAACTTTACCAGATGCAGTCTTTTGAATAGCCATAGTTAATAATTTTTATTGTTCAACAATCAAATCTTCTTCATCTTCTAAGAATTCGTCCATCAACTCTTCGGCACGATCTTCTTCAACGCCAAGGATTTCAGCGAAGGCGAAATAATTTTCAATCTCATCTTGGCCGAGATATGCGTCAGCACACATAAGCTGCAATGTCAATGACAATATGCCTTCACGCTCATCTTTGTCAACTTTAGTAGCGGCAGTTGCCAAAGCATCGCTAATCTTATCTCCGTCAAATGCTTCATATTCCTTGACAAGAGCTTCAACATCAGCAACCAAGTTATTTAATTCCAATTCTTCAGCTAATTCTGCTACAAATTCTTTCTCGTATTCATCAAATTCGCCATCAGCCCATACTGCTGCTGCCAAAAATGACGCAAATAATTTTTGTTCTGTTCTCATATCAAAATGTTTTAATTACAATGCAAATTAAATCATACAAAAGATAAAATCAAAAGTTCTTTTTAGTTCTTTTTGCGTAGAGACGCGTCTTTTTTCGGTCAACAGACAACTTAGCTGTCAGTGTTTGACACGTCTTTTGATATTATGAATTGAATCCAATTTCTGTGGAAATGTATCTCGGTGACTTTAAACACCACCGCACATCCTCCGCTAGCTGCCATCTTATAAACTTAAAAAAATATAGTCAATTTCTGTGAAAAAATATATGTATACAAACTCAATTTCTGTGAAAATATAGTATATTTGCAGTTCTAAAAGTGTGAAAAATATGAGTCAACTACTTAAAAGAAAGATAGATAAGTATTTGTTGGAATGGAAACACAATCCAGAACGTAATCCTCTTATAGTGAAAGGTGCAAGACAAATAGGTAAGACTGTGTCAATAACGTCTTTCGCTGAGGCTAACTATAAAAGCGTAATAAAGATAAATTTCGTTGAGCAACAGAAGTTTAAGAATATATTTTCGGATGGATATGAGGTTGATGCTATCGTAAAAAATATATCCCTGTTAAATCCGATGTGCGAATTCATTCCAGGTGATACTTTGTTTTTCTTTGATGAGTTGCAGGAATGTCCTGCCTGTGCCACTTCGTTGAAATTTTTTAAACTTGATGGTAGATACGATGTGATATGCTCTGGTTCTCTTATGGGTATAAATTATAAGGAGATAGAATCTAACAGTGTCGGATTTAAGGAAGATTACGAAATGCACTCGATGGATTTTGAGGAGTTTATATGGGCAAAAGGGTATTCTGAAGAATTTGTGGAAGGTCTGTTTGAGCATCTTGTGGATGTGAAACCATTTTCACAATTGGAATTGGATGTTCTTTTTGATTTGTTTCGCGATTATATGGTTTTAGGTGGTATGCCTAAAGTCGTTAATATGTACATAAAAAATAAAAATTTCAGTGGGACTCTTGCGGTTCAGCGACAACTTCTTGTTGATTATGAAGAAGATATAACAAAATATGCTCAGGGATTAGATAAAGCAAAAATTAAGAATGTTTATAATCATATTTCAATTTTTTTAGCAAAAGAGAATAAAAGATTCCAAATTTCCAAGATTGCTCATAATGCAAGAAATAGGGAATATGTTGGTGTTGTGGAATGGCTCTCTGATGCTGGAATAGTGAATTTATGTTATTCGTTGGCAGACATCGAACTTCCTTTGAAGGGTAACTATGATCCAAAAATGTATAAAATATATTTTAAAGATACTGGATTGTTGATAGCATCGCTTGATGAGGAAGCGCAAGAAGATCTGAGACAAAATCGTAATTTTGGTACATACAAAGGAGCAATATATGAAAATATAGTTGGCGATATGCTTGTAAAACAAGGATATAAATTGTATTATTATAAACGTGATAACCCATCTTTGGAAATGGATTTCTTTGTGAGGGATGCTGATAGTTTAGTTCCTGTTGAAGTGAAGTCAAACGACGGCGCTACGTTGTCGTTGAAGAAACTCATAGAAAATGAAAAATATGGAGATATTAAATATGGAATAAAATTATGCAATAAAAACATCGGATTCAATGGTTCTTTTTATACAATTCCATATTGCCTTGCATTTTTGTTAAAACGATTTTTGAAGTTTAAACACCACCGCACATCCTCCGCCGGCAGCCATCTTGATAAATAAGGTGTCGTTGGATGATACCGTCTTCTTTTCTATTTTGTATGAGGTAGGATTCGTCTCCCAATGAGCGTCGTCGCCATCAGAATAAATCGTCGCTTCATATACCGATTGCTGACCGCTGACTGCTGACTGCTGACAGTTATTAGCTAGAAAATCAAGCGGAATTTCGATTTCACGCGCCTCGCCGTTCGTGGCCGCTCCTAAAAAGAAATCCTCTCCGGCTCGGCGCACAATCGCTACATATTCTCCAGGCTCGCCCTGAAGTGCCTCCGACCAGTCACAGTCGGGATTGAAGTCGCGGAAGAACTGAAACGCAGGATGTCCCTCGTAATGCTCAATCATGTCCGATGCCATCTGCAATGGCGAATATAATATCACCCAGTTGGCGAGTTGTTTCGCCAGTGTCGTATTGACGCGGCTGTTGCCTTTGTCGTTGTCGTTCCATTTCTTGCGTAGCGGCGAGTTACGAGTATTTTCAAATAAAATATCGAATGTGCCGGGAGTGTAGTCCATCGGTCCAGCGAGCAGTCGTGTGAAAGGTAGCATGACATGATGTTCTGGCGGGTTGCCTTCGCTCCAAGCGTTCCATTCCATGCCGCGTGCACCCTCGCGAGTCATCATGTTAGGGTAGGTGCGGCGTATCCCAGTAGGCTTGATAGGCTCGTGTACGTCGAGCGTGATATGATGTCTCGCTGCTGTCTCCACGACTTTCCTATAATGACGCACGTTGTGTTGTCCGTGGTGATTGTGGAAGTCGGGGAGGCCTCCGGCGTAACCTGTCTTGACGCAGTTGATGCCTTTCTCTTTCGTCCAGCGATATGCTTCTTCTAATTGATTTTCATAGTTGATGATGTTACCGCCAGTCTCATGGTGTCCGATGACTTCGACATTTTTCGTTTTTGCGTAACGCATGATTTCGACAATGTCGAAGTCGGCGTATGGTTGCGTATAATCAAAACCACGTTGCCGTTGTCGTAGAGACGCAAAATTTTGGGTCTCCACGCCCCAGCTGTCCCATCCTTCGTTCCATCCTTCAAAAAGGACAGCGTCGATGTTGTTGTCGGCGGCGAAGTCGATATAACGTTTGGCGTTTTCCGTCGTCGCGCCGTGACGGTCTCCCATCACCCAGCTCTCCACGCCGAGATGCATTCCCCACCACACTCCGACGTATTTCATCGGTCTTATCCAAGAAAGGTCGCCTTCTAAAACGCAAGGTTCGTTGAGGTTTAAGATGAGATTTGAATTTATCAGACCGACGGCTTTGTCGGAAATCTGTATTGTACGCCAAGGACTTATGAAATTATCTTTTTCAAAGATGGCTTTTGTCTTTCCGTCAGGATAAGGAGCTAGCTGAGCTGATAGCTGACAGCTGACAGCTGATAGCTTCAAAGTCATCTCCGGAAAATCCGTCAACGCAGCCTCGTGGATGCTGGCGTAAATTGACTCAGACACTGACACTGACACTGACTCAGAACTTATAGACTCATTGACTGATAGACTTGTAGACTTGTAGTCTTGGCGTCTTGGTGTCTTAAAAGTAAACGGTGTATTAGCGTCTTCGACTTCATTCAAAGGGAGCGTGCGGTATAGCAATTCGTAAGTCTCGAAGCTAGCTGGAATAGACCAAGAGATGCCATTTTCTTTTATGTTGAAAGTCGTTAGTTCGTCGGTTAGAATTATTTTGTCTGTGTCTTTTACTTTGTATTCATAACGGAATCCGAGACCGTCGTTGAAGAGTCGGAAACGCAGTGTGAGGTAGGTGCTGTCGATGTTAGCGAGGTGAACCGCCATCTCATTATAATGGTTGCGAATGACTTTATTCTCGCCCCAGATTTGTTCCCAAGTCTCGTCTTTAGAAGAAAATTCTGTCTTTATTATTTCAAAAGAATTTTTAAGATTAAGTCCTTCTTTCGCCTCGAAACCTAATTGAGAATCATCAATGAAGATGCTGTCGTCGACTTTTACGTTATAAAAAATCTCGCCATCAATATTAGTGTTGAAAGCGACTTTTATCCTTCCGTCAGGAGAACTGACTTCATTCTTCGGTGATGAGCAGGAGTATAATAATGTAAAATTGACAATTAACAATGTGCAATTGACAATTAAGAGTGATAGTTTTTTTATTTTTTGGAGGATGATATTCATAACACAAAGATAGGATTTTTTGAAAACATAGGGTAAATTTTATGGAATAAGTCTGTTGACTGTTGTCCGTTGTCTGTTGACTGAAACATTTGTCAAAAAAACTTTTAAAAAAACATTGGTTTAGAAAAAATAAATGCTAAATTTGTTGCTCTGAATCGTGGAGTTGAATTTGTTTTAAACAATGAGACTCTGCCATTCGTTTTATATTATTTATCAACAAGATAAAATTTTTTGATATGACTACTCTTAAAGTATGCGTCGGCAGTTCATGCCATTTAAAAGGTTCTTACGATGTTATCGAAGCCTTTAAGGAAATATTAAAAAAATATGATGTAGAAGACGTTGTTGATCTTCAAGCTAGTTTCTGTCTCGGTTTCTGCGCTAAAGGCGTTACCGTAAAAACAGAAGGTTTCGACGAACCAACAGTTCAAAAACTCGGCGAAGACTGCCTCTTCATCCATAACGTAAACAAAGATAACGCAGAAGAACTCTTCGCAAAAGAAGTTTATCCTTTGTTAGGTTTATAATCTAAAACATAATTTCGTCGATTTTTAATTTTAAAAAACATGGCGGATTATCTAGAATTTAAAAACGCTAAGTGTAAGGACTGCTACAAATGTCTTCGTGAGTGTCCTGTCAAAGCTATCGAGGTCAAGAATCATCAGGCTAGAATCATCGAGAGCCGTTGTATCTTGTGCGGTCATTGTACCTTGATATGTCCTCAAAACGCTAAGATAGTTCACAGCTCTTTGAACGAGATTAAGCAGATTCTTAACAGTGGCGCAAAAGTCGTTGCAAGTGTCGCACCATCGTTCCTTTCAAGTTTCGGTTTGAAGGATTTTAACGTATTTAAAATTGCCTTGGCAAAAGTCGGTTTCTTCGATGCAGAAGAGACTGCCTACGGAGCAGAGCTTGTGACACAGCAATATAAGACTTTATTAGAGTCTAAACAATTCAAGAATTTCATCACATCGGCATGCCCTGCAGTGTGCCGCCTCATCCAGGCTTATTATCCAAAGGCATTGCAATATCTTGCTCCTGTCGACTCTCCAATGATAGCTCACGCTAAGATGTTGAGAAAACAGCATCCAGATGCAAAAGTTATCTTCATCGGACCTTGTATCGCCAAGAAACGTGAGGCGATAGAAAGCGGTATCATCGACGGCGTCTTGACATACGACGATATGCAGGAATTGTTCGCAGAAAAGAATATCGTTCTTGACGAAATTATAAACATTTCTTTGGAAAATAAGAAAGGCACAGCTTGTCTGTCAAAGGCTTATCCTATAAGTCACGGCATCCTCAAGGCGTTTCCTGAACTTCCAAAAGGCTACGACTATATGGCTGTCGACGGCCCTGACCGTTGCGTCGATGCTTTGCAGAATATCGACAACCTCGAGAATGTGTTTCTTGAGATGAATATCTGTAAAGACGGCTGCGTCAATGGTCCTTGTAGCCTCAGCGTCAATATCAAAGGCGGTAGCATCAAGGCGACTTCAGATGTGTTGAAATATTATAAAAACGACATCAGGACTTTGGCTCCTCATCAATATGAAGAGCACGACATAGACCTTAATAAATTATATCCTCGCATAAGAAATAACAGCATGCCGCCACCGGAACGCGAGATTAAATGTATCTTGGCAAAAATCGGTAAGCATAAACCTGAAGACGAACTTAATTGCTCGGCTTGCGGTTACGACACTTGTCGCGACAAGGCTTGGGCTGTGTATAACGGCTACACCGACGCTGAGATTTGTCTCCCATATATGCGCGAACGTGCTGAGTCTCTTTCATACGAAATCATTCAGCATAGCCCTAACGGTATCATCTTGCTGGATTCTGATTTCTATATCCAAGATATTAACGATAAGGGTAGAGAACTCCTCGGCATCAATGACCCTCATGCTGAAGGCCGCCACGCTAAAGACTTCTTTAACCTCACCGACTTTATCATAGCTTATAACGAAAAACGTAACGTTATGGTAGAGAAGATGTTCGTTCCATCAACAGGTAAGTATGTCGATATGGCGATAACTTATCTTAAAGATCAGAATATGTTATTCGGCATCTTGATGGATGTCTCTAGCCAAGTTAATTATGATATGGAAATTAATAAGGTGAAGATGGAGACATTGAAGACTACCGACGAGGTTATTAAGAAGCAAATGCGTGTGGCTCAGGAGATTGCGTCACTTCTCGGCGAGACAACAGCAGAGACAAAAGTCGCTCTCTTGAAGTTGAAGAAGACACTTTCTGACGAACATATAGAGAAAGGAGATAAGTGATGGAGTTGTGTTTGGAATATGGATGTACCTCGGTGAATAAGTTCGGCGAAGAACTCTGCGGCGATAATGTCGTCAGCATGGTCGACGGCGACTATACCACATTGGTGCTCGCTGATGGTCTGGGCAGCGGCGTGAAAGCTAACATTCTTTCCACCCTTACCTCAAAGATTTTATGCACCATGGCAGCCAATGGCATCGACATCGACGAATGCGTCGAGACTCTCATCCAGACATTGCCTGTATGCCATGTGAGAGGCGTCGCTTATTCCACATTCTCATTGATACGCGCTAACAACGAAGGACGAGGCTTCCTCTATGAATTCGATAACCCTCAGGCTATATATTATCATAAAGGTAAATGCACTGACTTCCAAAGAGAAAAACTGGAGATATGCGGCAAAACCGTGTATAAGTCAGAATTGAATCTTGAGGAAAATGACGTCATCATGGTGATGTCAGACGGAACAGTACACGCTGGTATCGGTCAGATTCTCAACTTCGGATGGGAACGCAAACAAATCATGGAACATCTCGACAGAAGTCTTAAACCAACGATGTCGGCAAGAGCGATGGCATGTGTCCTGACAGCAGCGTGCAATGACTTGTATCTTGACAAACCAGGCGACGATACAACAGTGGCAGCGGTGAAGATACGCCGCCGTCTGAATGTCAGCATCATGGTCGGTCCTCCTGTCGATAAGGAAAAAGACAACTTCTATGTGGAACGTTTTATGGAAGGCGCAGACAAGACTATCGTTTGCGGCGGAACGAGTTCTCAAATCGTGGCTCGTTATCTTAACAAACCGCTTCGCACTAGCTTCGATTTCCCAGATAAAGACGTGCCGCCAATAGGTTTCATCGAAGGCGTCGACCTTACAACAGAAGGCGTCCTTACATTACGACGACTCCTTGACCTATCAGAGAAATATCTGTCTCTTAATGACTTAACACCAAAGACATTCACAAAACAAGATGGTGCTTCTCTCTTGGCAAATATACTTTTTGAAGAAGCAACACATATAAAATTCTTCGTGGGACAAAGTGTCAACGTGGCACACCAAGGTCTGCCAATCGACATTACCATGAAAATGAAACTCGTAGAGAAACTCGCTGAAAATATGCGTTCTATGGGTAAGATAGTAACATTGAATTATGATTAATTTAAAGATATGAGCACAAACAAAAGAGTTTTTGACACAAACGTACAAGTTGTAAAGTACAACGTTTTGAAAGAAGTTATCCGCCGTGCATACGAAGGCGGTTTGGAAGAAGCATATTATGAAATTCCTAAGGTGATATGCCCAGGTCCAAAACCTCAAATCCGTTGTTGTATCTACAAAGAAAGAACTATCATCCAAGATAGAATCAAATTGGCAATGGGTGGCGACAGAAACAACCCTAACCCAGTGGAAGTCATCGATATCGCTTGCGACGAATGTCCAGCAGAAGGCGTAATGGTAACACCAGCATGCCGCGGTTGTATGGTCCACGCTTGTCAGGAAGTATGTCCTAAAGGCGCTATCTCAATCGTAAACCAACGCGCTGTCGTAGACAAAGAAAAATGTATCGAATGTGGTAAATGTTCAAAGGCTTGTCCTTACTCAGCAATCATCATGCAACATCGTCCATGTATGGTAAGCTGTAAAGTGAAAGCTATCACCATCGACGAAAACAAAAAAGCTAAGATCGACAACGACAAATGTATCTCTTGCGGTGCATGTGTTTACAAATGTCCTTTCGGTGCTATCACAGACAAATCATACGTTCTCGACATCATCGACATGTTGAAGAAATCTGAAAACAATACTAAGTATAAAGTATACGCTGTCATAGCTCCAGCTATCGTAAGTCAATGTCGTTTCGGCAGACCAACACAGGTCGTTACAGCAATCCAAAAACTTGGTTTCCATCAAGTTGTTGAAGCAGCTCTCGGCGCTGACATCACATTGTACCACGAAGCATTAGAATGGAAAGAAAAAGGTTTGATGACAACATCATGCTGCCCATCATACGTTGCTTTCATTGAAAAGAACTTCCCAGAATTAGTTCAACATATCTCACACTCAGTATCTCCAATGATCTTGACAGCACAGATGATTAAACACTCAGATCCAACAGCTAAGTGTATCTTCATTGGACCATGTGCTTCAAAGAAATTCGAATTCAAATTGCCAAAGACAGGCGGCGCTATCGACTGCGTAATGTCATTTGAAGAATTACAAGCATTCTTGGATGCTCGCGGCATCGACACTGTTGAATGTGAAGACACAGTATTAGACAACGCTTCATTCTACGGAAGAATCTTCGCTAAGTCAGGCGGTATCGTCCAAGGTCTCCTCGACGTGGCTAAAGAACTTAACGTTGAAGGACTTAAGCCAATCGTGATGAGCGGCATCGACGAATGTAAAGCTAACTTGATGAAGCTTAAATTCGGCAAGGCAACAGAAAACTTCTTCGAAGGTATGGCTTGCGAAGGCGGCTGCTTGAACGGACCACTCTGTATCACACACAGCCCTCGTAATATCGTCGACGTCGATAAGTACGGTAACGAAGCAAAAGAAAAGACTATCCACAATTCTGTTAAGTTGTACGAAATGACAACTAAAGAATAACACAGACTATTGACACAGACACAGACTATTGACACAGACACAGCACAGTTAAGTCTGAGTCAGTGTCAGAGTCAAAAGTCAGAGTCAAAAGTCAGAGTCAAAAGTCAGAGTTAAGATAAAAAGGCGCGATTCGAAAGAGTCGCGTTTTTTTATATGAATTTTCAACTTTCAATTCAACAGACGCATCAACAATCCATTTTTTTTAATTTCATAGGTGTGGTTGACACGTCTCTACTGACTGCTGATAGCTGACAGCAGACTCTGAAAGCTAGCATAAAAAACTGCGAAAAAAAAGCGATAAAAAAACATATAAGATTGAAAAATATAGTATATTTGCACACGTTTAAATAAGGTGTATGTATCTTATTTTAAAACGTAAAAAGTAATTAAAATTAATCACAGAACAGAAATAAAAATAAAAAGAAATGGCAACAAAACAAACTCGCACAGAATTTGACCTTATTGGTGCACGCGAAATCCCAATGGAATGCAAGTATGGCGTTCAAACAATCAGAGCTATTGATAACTTCCCAATCACAGGTATCGGCATCAACCGTTATCCTAACATTGTTAAGTATTTAGGCGTTATCAAGAAAGCTGCAGCAGTCGCTAACTACGAAACAGGCAAAATCAGCAAAGAAGTTTACGAAGGTATCGTAAAAGGCTGTGATGATGTTATCGCTGGCAAATACAACGATCAATTCCCAGTTGACGTTATCCAAGGTGGTGCAGGTACTTCAACAAACATGAATGCTAACGAAGTTATCGCAAACCTCGCTTTGGAATATATGGGCCACGAACCAGGTCAATACGAATTCTGTTCACCTAACGACCATGTCAATGGTTCACAATCAACAAACGACGCTTATCCATGCGCAGTACATTTAGCAATGTACGCTGACCACCTCGAAATGGTTAAACATTTGGATATGCTCATCGAATCTTTAGAAAAGAAAGCTGAAGAATACAAAAACATCATCAAG
>JAZOSA010000060.1:0-1956 GCA_045656905.1 Bacteroidales bacterium | reverse complement strand
AGACGTTAAACAATTAATTTAAAATTACATGAGAAGCATTTCTTTCACAGCTTTCATATTAGCTGGCTCAACAATAGTAGCGTGACGTAAGTTACGTTTACGTTTGATTGACTTCTTTGTTAAGATGTGGCTTTTATAAGCGTGCTTTCTCTTGATTTTACCGGTGCCTGTTACTCTGAAACGTTTTTTGGCAGCGGATTTAGTTTTCATTTTTGGCATTGTAATATACTTTTTTTTAAAATGAGTGTCTATCTTTATTTCTTAGGAGCGATCATCATGAGCATTCTCTTGCCTTCCAACTTAGGCATTGACTCTACTTTGCCATAGTCTGCCAAAGCTTGAGCGAACTTCAACAAGATGATTTCGCCTTGGTCTTTGTAAGCAATTGAACGTCCATGGAAGAACACGTCTACCTTAACCTTTGCGCCGTCTTCCAAGAATCTCTTGGCGTGGTTCAACTTGAATTCGAAGTCATGGTCGTCAGTTTGTGGTCCCAAACGGATTTCCTTGATAACGACTTTTGTTGTCTTAGCCTTGATTTCCTTTTGCTTCTTCTTCTGGTCGAAAAGGAATTTCTTGTAATCCATCAACTTACAGACAGGTGGATTTGCATTAGGTGAAATCTCAACCAAGTCAAGTCCCATCTCGTCAGCAATTCTCAATGCGTCCTTAATTGAGTGTATCTCATTGTCAACGCCTTCTCCCACAACTCTCACCATTGGTGAATTGATTCTCTCGTTGATACGATGTGGATCTTCGTTTCTCTGTCCTCTTTGAGGACCTCTTCCGTTGTTAACAGGTAGTGCTATGATTTGTGTCTCCTATATTAATTAATACAATCTTTATATTTATCCTATGTTTTGTTCGTCTTTAACTTGTTTCTCAATCATTGCGATGAACTCATCAACAGACATTGAACCGAGGTCGCCTTGACCGTGTTTTCTTACTGATACTGCTGTCTCGTTCATTTCTTTTTCACCAACGATGAGCATATAAGGTACTTTCTTCATTTCAGCGTCACGAATCTTACGTCCGATCTTTTCGCTTCTCATATCAATCAAAGTACGGATTTCGTTTCTCTTCAACATTTCGTTGAGTTTCTCTGCATAATCGTGATATTTTTCACTTACAGGCAAAATCATTACTTGATCTGGTGTGAGCCACAATGGGAAGTCGCCTGCGCAGTGTTCTAACAATACCGCTACGAAACGTTCCATTGAACCGAATGGTGCTCTGTGGACCATAACTGGACGATGTTTTTCGTTGTCTGATCCGATATAGCTGAGGTCGAAACGTTCTGGCAAGTTATAGTCGACTTGGATTGTACCGAGTTGCCATCTTCTTCCGAGAGCGTCTTTTACCATGAAGTCTAACTTAGGACCATAGAACGCTGCTTCGCCGTATTCAACGACTGCTGGGAGTCCTTTTTCTTTACATGCTTCAACGATAGCTGACTCTGCTCTTTCCCAGTTTTCGTCTGTACCTACATATTTTTCTGTGTTGCTTGGGTCGCGTAAAGAAATCTGTGCTTCGAAGTTTTCAAATTTCAATGCCTTGAAGATGATTTCGATGATTTCCATCACGCGGATGAATTCGTCTTTAACTTGGTCAGGACGGCAGAAGATATGAGCGTCGTCTTGTGTGAAAGAACGAACGCGTGTCAATCCGTGGAGCTCGCCGCTTTGTTCGTAACGATATACTGTACCAAATTCTGCAAGACGTAATGGAAGGTCTTTGTATGAACGTGGCTGCCATTTGTAAATCATACAGTGATGAGGGCAGTTCATTGGTTTCAACAAATAAACCTCACCTTCTTCAGGTGTTGTGATTGGCTGGTAGCTGTCGTGACCGTAGTGATCCCAGTGACCTGATGTCTCATAAAGTTGTTTATTGCCGATATGAGGAGTCATGACTTGCTCATAACCATATTGTTTTTGAATCTTTGTCAAAAATTCT
>JAZOSA010000059.1:0-18361 GCA_045656905.1 Bacteroidales bacterium | reverse complement strand
AGGTGGTATCATCCACACACCAGAAGAAGTTCTCGAGAAAGAACTTGTTTATGTCTTTACCGCTGTTTCTGACGCTGAATTTTTGCCATCGCCAGATGACAAGGAATGGGATAGGATTTTTGAGAGGAGTTTTTGAAGACTACAAGACAACAAGACAACAAGACCACAAGTTTTTTTAGTTTAGAATTATTTTTGTTCTGAGTCTTGAGCTGTGAGCGATGAGCAATAAATAATTTCTTTGCGTTTCTCTGCGTCTCTGCGAGAGGATTTTTTAAAGTCAACAAGACTACAAGACCACAAGTCAACAAGTTTTAGTTAGGAATGAATTTTAATTTCCTCAATTCCTCAAATCCTCAGTTCCTTAATTCCTCAAATCCGATATTGTTTAAGAGTTTTTGTAGTGTTGTTGGAAAAAGGAATATTTTCTTAATTTTTATTAACATTTGTTCTGTCTTTATCTTTTTTCTTAATATATTTGTAATGTTAATATTTATTAAGATTTATCTATGATAACAAAACAGGCTTTAGGTAGCATCCTCTTCGGAATGGCTGACATCCTCCGTGATAAAGTTGAAGATTATAAGTCATATATACTTTCATTATTGTTTTTTAAACGTCTTTCTGATAATTATTTATGGGAAATAGAAAACGTAAAACAGAAATTTGTAAAGGAAAATAACAGAGAACCTTCTGAAAGAGAATTGAATGTCATCACTAAAAAGATGCACGATTTTGTTATTCCAGAAGGTTGTTTCTGGGAGGATGTGCGTAAGGCTTCTATCGACAAGAAAAACGAGAAACTCAACAAGGCTGTCAACGCTATCGCTGACAAGAATATTGACGCTAACGGTAAATATATCTTGAAAGGTATCATAAATACTGTTCGTTGGAACGAAGCTGCTCCTGATGGCTCCGGTGGCAAGAAACTGAACCCTGAAGTGCTTTCTAATCTGGTTAGTTATCTTGATGCTGTTGACTTGAGCAATCGTAATGCTAGCGTTGATGTGCTCGGTGATGCTTACGAATATCTCATCAAACGTTTCGCCGATGAAAATAAAGGTGGTACCATGGCTGGGCAATTCTATACTCCGCAGGAAGTCGTTGATATCATAGTGCGTTATCTCAAACCACAGAAAGGCGAGACTGTATATGACCCGACCTGCGGATCTGGCGGTTTTCTTCTCAACTCTGCGAAATATGCTAAAGCTAACTACGGAACTCAGAAAGGTCTCCGTCTCTTCGGACAGGAACTCGTATGGAACACTTGGGCTATCTGTAACATAAATATGATTCTTCACGGCCTCGACGCTCGCATCGAGCAGGGCGACACCATCAGAGACCCTAAGTTTAAAAACGAGAAAAACGAGTTGGAGATTAGGACTTTCAACAAGGTGATGGCAAACTTTCCTTTCTCTTTAGAAAACTGGGCGCAGAACGGCGAACCTAAGAAAGACAAGAAAGGCAAGGCGGTAAATAAGAAAGACGGCACTCCACAGTTAGAATATAAGAACGCTTTCACCGATACCTATAACCGTCTCGTCTATGGCATACCTCCTTATAGCAACGGCGACTTCGCTTTCTTGCAACATATCATTGCCTCGCTCGACGAGAACGGAAAAGCCGGCGTCGTTTGCCCTCAAGGCGTGCTCTTCCGAGGACAGCCTGAAAAGACTGAGGAAGAAGACGGTCAAAACCGTAAGGCTGATGTGGAATATACAATACGCCGCGGCTTCTTGCAAGGCATCGACTTCGCTGAACATAAAAACATAATTGACGCTATCGTAGTGCTGCCAAGCAACCTTTTCTACGGAACAACAATACCAGGCGCAATTATCTTCTTCGATAAAAACAAACCTGAAGAACGTAAGGACAAGGTGCTTATGATTTACGCTGCAAAAGAAGGTTGGTACCGCGAAGAGGCTAATATGAATGTCCTTGAACCGCACGATATCTTGCGTATCTCCACTATTTTGGAAAGCTGGGGCGATGCAGCCAAAGCGCAGAACTGGATTACGCAACAGAAGGAACGCTTGAGAAATGATATACAAGAAGATCTTGATTTTGAACTCTCTGAGATTGAGAATAATTATAACGAAGATATAAAGCATGCTGCCAATCGTTTGGCAAATGCGATAAAAAATATTGAAGAGAAACTATCCGACAACAAGAAACCTACTGCTGGTGATTTGAAAAACAAGGATACGGCGCAGAAAGCTTTAGACAAACTGCTGAACGACAAGCAGGTTAAGATAGATGCGGCTAATGAAAAAGCCAACAAGAAACGCAACGCTATCGATGATGTGGAAGTTGAATTGATGAATATGCTTGCCGATGCTGACTTGCGCAAACGCTATTTCTCCATTGTTGACATGGACGAGATTGAGGAAAACGAATTCAATCTCAACATACCGCGATATGTAGATACTTTCGAACCAGAAGAACAGATAGACCTGAAGCAAGCCATTGCCGATTTCCAGCAAGCCATGAAAGAAGAAAGCGCAGCAATGAATTCCCTGAACGAACTTTTGAAAACTTTGAACGGAGGAAAGTGAGATGGCAAAGTATTCAAAAATAGGTAAAATAAACGATGATTTTGATGTGGTACAATTAAAATCTGTATTGGTTAAAAATGATGCAGGAGATTGGGGAAATGAACCTGATAATAGTGCTATTGGAATTATAAGAAGTACGAATTTTAATAATGATGGAAAGTTAGATTTGACAAATGTCGCATATCGGACATTATCAACTCGTAAATTTGAAGAGAAAAAGTTGTTCGCTTCAGATATATTAGTTGAAAGAAGTGGTGGAAGTGAGACTCAACCTGTAGGAAGAGTTGGATATATAACAGAAGAAATAGCAAAAAGTGATTTCGCATTTGCAAATTTTATTCAAAGAATTAGTGTTGATGAAACTGTTGATTCTAAATTTATATACTATTGTTTGCAGCATTTGTATGAGATGGGAATAACATCTGGAATGCAGACACAGACAACAGGAATTAGAAATTTAGACTGGAAACAATATATCGGAACATATTTACCAAAACCATCTCTTCCGGAACAAGCTTCCATTGCTAACATTTTATCATCAGTTGATGAAGCGATAGACAGCGTAAAGAAAAGCATAGAAGCAGCCGAGAAGTTAAAGAAAAGTCTGATGCAGAACCTTCTCACCGGCAGAATGAAACCCGACGGCACATTTAGAACAGAAGAAGAGTTCTACGAAGATGAGAAATTTGGCAAGGTGCCAATTGGATGGGAGGTGAAGAAAGTGAAAGAGTTGGGTGAAGTAATTACTGGTAAAACTCCGCCAACAGAAGAACCAGATGTATTTTCTGATGAAGAACGAGGTTTCATGTTTGTTACTCCAGGAGATGTTGGTGTTTCAAAGTATATAGAACGAACTCAAAGATATGTGTCAGAGAAAGGAATTAAATATAGTTATAAAATACCAAAAGATTCTATTTGTGTGATTTGTATCGGTTCAACTATTGGGAAAATAGGAATTACGACTCAAGAATGTTGTACAAATCAACAAATTACGACTATAGTTATAAATGATCATAATTACTATGAATATTTTTATTATGCAATGCTTGGTAGAAAGGAACATTTAAAAAGTGTTGCGGGAATTAATGCAACACCGCAGATAAATAAAAGTGAGTATTCGAAGTATAAAATCATTTGTCCTATTTCAAAAGAAGAGCAAATTAAAATAGCACAAAAAATAAGTGCAGCTGATAAAGATATAACCAACAAACAAACCCAAATCACCATACTCGAACGCTTAAAGAAATCTTTGATGCAAAATTTATTGACAGGAAAGGTGAGAGTGGGGGAAGAATTGTGTTTGCACAACCAAATACGACCAATCATATAATAACAAATAAACAACTAACAAATATTAAAATTATGATTTCTGGAATATTAATAAGGAACTTTAAAATATATAAAGGCATTAACTATATACCATTGTCGAATGGAACAAATTTTTGTGGATTAATTGGTCAAAATGGCATAGGAAAAAGTTCTGTTTTGGAGGCATTGGATTGTTATTTTAATAACAAAAAGTGGAATAGAAATATGGATTCTATCAATAGTGAATCGTCGTATGTTATGCCAATCTTTATATTTGAAGGAACATTTTTTGAGGGAATGAAAGAAGACGACATCTCTTTTATTAAAAATTATTCAGATTCCATTAAAAATTTTATTAGTAATGATATTCCTAGTACTATAAATCAACAAAGAAGAAATTGTTGGATTGAAATTAAACAACAACATGCTAGTATTGATATAACTAATAAATTTATAATTCCAATATTGTTTGATGAAAATAAAAATGTAAATTTTGGAATTTGCGATGAAGATTTAATAATAAAAGATCTTTTCAGCGAAGAATACAGAAATCTTGGCAATGATAATGAATCAAAGAAGGATAGAAGATTTTCTGAATATGAAAATCTATGTCAAAATCTTGCACGTGTATATACATATATAATAGAAAAAATGACGTATGTATATGTACCTAAAGATATAGAACCAGAAAGATTTGTAAAATTTGAAACTGAAGAAATACAACATTTGATAGGAGCTGATTTAATAGATGTTGTTAAAGGAAGCTTAAGTGAAAATCAAATAAAACAAATCAGCAATCAATTAAGAGAATTCGTTGACAATTTATCAAATACATTGCCTGGTTATAAATTCCTTGCTAATGGTGTTAGACGTCAGCCAAATTTGAAATCTAAAGATATATATGATTTAATTATAAATGATTTTTTTGCAAAAAGAATTTTAGTTAAAGAAAATCCAGGAAAAGACATTCCATTATCTCAATTAAGTTCTGGGGAAAAACAACAAGCTATACTATCCTTTATATATAGTATCGTTTCCAATTATAGAGATAACAATAAGAATTTGATTATTGCAATTGATGAACCAGAATCAGCACTCCATATTTCTTTGTGTTATGATCAATTTGAGCGATTGCATAAAATCAGTCACAAATGCTGTCAGGTTCTTTTCTCTTCTCATTGGTATGGTTTCATACCAGCAATTACTGATGGGGTAATTATTAATATAACGCAAAAAGATAATAGGCATATCGCCAGTGTGTTTAGTATTAATAAATACAGAGAAGAAATAAAAAATGCTATTAGGACAACAAACGGTAAATTACCAATTGAAATATCATTGAAAGGTGTAAATGATTTGATTCAATCTATAATTAGCAGTGTTATAAATGAAGGCAATAGTTATAATTGGTTGATATGTGAAGGATCTTCTGATAAAATATATTTGAATCATTATTTGCAACAAGAAGTGAATGAAAAAAAATTAAGGATAGTTCCTGTAGGTGGGGGCAATGAAGTAAGGAAGATTTTTGAACATTTAAAATTGGCCTTTAATGAATTAAAAGGTTCTTTAAAAGGACGTGTATTTTTGTTATTAGACACTGATGAAAATTTTTTATCATTTGATTCTAAATGCGATAATATATCTAATTTGAGATGTAATAGACTTATAAATATTAAAAATGATAAGGAAACTCATTTGGTTGAAAATGAGTCAAATCCTAAGAGTCCTAAAACGGATATTGAAGATGTTTTAAATGGTAAGGCATTTAATGAAGTATTGTTAACTTTTAAAGAAAATAATGAGGAATTATCGTTTGTAGATGATAACGAAAAGTCAGAGTTGCCAAGTTTCTTCTCTTTAGATTTAAGACCTAGTGATTATGAGTCTTTGGATAAGTTTTTCTCGAACAAAAATGGGGATAATAAAGTATGTTTTGCAAAAAAATATGTAGAAGAACTAGAACGAAAACAATATGCAATACCGTCATGGATTGATGAAATTAAAGGTTTTTTTAATCAGAACTGATATGCATAAATATAACTTTATATATGATTTAAAAAGTAAGAAGTTAAAATAGAATAATAACAATTAATATAATTATGATAAAATATTTAAAAGTAGAAGGTCTTTATGGAAATAAAGACACTTTAGAATTTAAATTCAATAGTGACTTGAATCTTTTTACAGGATTAAATGGTTGTGGTAAAACTACAATACTAAAGATATTGTGGTTTATAAATAGTGGTTCCTTAGATGTTTTGGTTCAAGAGGTATTATTTGATTCATTATATGTTATTGCAGATAAATATACTATATCTATAACAAGGAATGGTGATGATTTGCATTATGAATGGGAAGTTGAAGGTCATAGATCTGAAAGAGAACTATCTTTAGAACGTGATGTATTATATCGTAGAAGGTCATATGTTGAATTACCTGAAAATTTTTATCAAAACAGTGAAGAATCTATTTTCTTCCCAACATTTAGAAGAATTGAGGGTGGTTTTGGTATGGAGTATAGTGGTACAAGATATAGAAGAGAATTTCCTTTAAAGGAAGTGTTATGTGATTTGTCGGACGATTTGTCATCAAAAAAACATCAATTTATAGCGTCAGTCTCCACTGATGATATAGTATCCTTGTTAAATAAGGAATATTCTACAATTGTTCGTGATATAAATGAATTGCAGAAAAGACAATTTGATGAGATTGGAAAAAAAATTAGGAATAGACATAACAAACCATCAAATGAAATTCTGTGTGCCATTGAAAACGATATTAAAGTAGTAGAACAGAAACGTGATGAAGCAATGAAACCTTTTACTGAATTGGGAGATTTGATTTTGAAAATTTTTCATAAAAAAGGCATTGTGATGGATTCAATAGCATTTGGTGACATTAAAAATGCTATTTCTTCTGACAAATTATCAGCGGGTGAAAAACAAATGTTAAGTTTTCTATGTTATAATACATTTTCAAAAAATAAGGCTATTTTTATAGATGAACCAGAATTAAGTTTACATCCAGACTGGCAACGTTTATTAATTCCAACACTTCTTCGTCAAGGAAGTAATAATCAATTTTTTATAGCTACGCATAGTCCTTTCATTTACACTAAATTTGCTGATAAAGAACATATTCTCAGTGATGATAGAGGAGGTGAGTGATGGACAAGTATTTGTCAGAAGAAGAACTTATATCTACTTTAAAACATTCCTCTATACCAACAATATTAGTTGAAGGAAAAGATGATGTTAAAATATATAGATGGTTTGAAGAGGATATAAATAAATCAATATCTCGGCAAGTGGATATATTGCCATGTGGTTGTAGAAACAAGTTGTTGAATATATATGAAAAATTACAATCAACATTACCAAATGTAATATTTATTGCAGACAGGGATTATTATATATATACAACAATTCCTGAAAAATATTCCGATGTTGTTTTTACAACAGGATATAGTATTGAAAATGATTTATATCATGGAAAAAATATAGAAAAAATTTTTGATGAAAATGATGTGATTATTTTCAGTCAATTATTGGATTCATATATAGAGTATTATGCAAGAGAAGTTGAAAAATGTAGACAAGGAGAGAACTTTCAATTAAAACTATCTCCCCAACAAATTCTTGAGAAATATAAACTTAAAAATGAATACAAACCAGAAATAGCTCCTCAAGAATCTACAATATTAGATTTAAAAGAAAATTATGATTTGTTATTACGTGGTCACTCGCTTTTTCAATTGTTACATATGGTTTTAACAAGAAAAGAACGATTGAGTAAACCGAATATGGATTCTATATATGAATTTTGCTATAAATCTTTTGAATCCGAATCTATAAAAAATATAAAGTCCAAAGTGTTATCTAAATTAGGATAACAAGAAATATTATTCAATAATTTTTTTAAATTATATATATTTAACCCCTATGAACACCCTCTCCGAATCCAAGTCCGTTGAAAGCAAAGTCACTGAGTGGCTGTCGCAAATGGGTTATACCTTCATGTCGGCTAATGAGCTGAAAAAGTATAATCGCTTGCAAATGAACGCTGTCATCGAGCCTATTCTGCTCGAAAAGGTGATGTCTATAAACAATATCTCGGAAAATGATGCTAAGTCGGCTGTGGAGACTCTGCTCAACAACCTGCGTAATCCTATCGCTATTGAGGGCAACGAGAAGTTCCTCAACCAATTGGTGGATGGCGTTAATATGTCGGTCAACAAAAAGGATATTACTGTCCGTTTCATAGACTTCAACGATATTTGGAACAACAGCTTCATAGTCACTAATCAATATTCGGTGCAACAGGTTCGCGTGGATATTTGCCTGCTCGTCAACGGTATTCCGCTCGTCCCTATAGAGGCAAAACAATGTGCGCGTCGCGGAACTAACTGGCTTGAGGGTGTGCGTCAGTTCCAGACCTACGACCGCCGCAGCGATAAACTCTTCATGACTCATCTCTTCGGCGTGGCTTGCAACGGAAGACTTTGTAAATATGGAATCCCTGGAGCTTCGTCGTCTTATTTCAACGAATGGAAAGATTCTATCGTAGCTGATAAATTCTCAAATCCACTGCTTAGCCCAGACAACAAGTTGTGCAAAATATATACAGACGAAAACGACGGTCTCACTCATTTCGATGTGGAGCGTCTGCCTAATGGAAAGCTTTTGGAACAGATGAAGTTCGGCATAATAGGTCTGCTTCAGCCTGAGAGAGTGCTCGATATATTGCAGCATTTTATCGTCTTTGAACGTGAAGATGGTAAGATAATAAAGAAGGTGGCTCGCTACCAACAGCTGAGAGCTGCCAACAAGATTGTGGATAGGGTGGTGGAGAGCAATGAAAAGCAAGGCGTGATATGGCATACTCAGGGTTCGGGAAAATCGCTTACAATGCTTTATACCGCATATAAACTCAGCAGAGCGGAAAAACTTAACGACCCTACGGTCTATATCGTCGTCGATAGAAAAGACTTGAAAGACCAACTCGATGATACATTCTTCAACTGCGTTTTCCCTAACGCTCGTCAGGTACTCAGCATCGGCGACTTGATAAATCTAATCAAGACAAAACCTGCCGGAGTTTATATCACAACAATACAGAAATTCAGGGAGTTGGGCGACATAAAAGACGAACGTGAAAATGTTATAGTCTTGATAGACGAAGCGCATAGAACGGAATACGGAGAGTTTCAGATGGAGCTGAGAGCTGTTCTTCCTAACGCACAGCGTTTCGCTTTCACAGGAACGCCTGTTCCAAAGACACATCGTGAGTTCGGCGTGAAAAGAAGCGATGGAAAGACAGAGTTTTATCTGGATAAATATAGTGTCATTGATGCTATTGAAGACGGTGCAACAAAACCTATTCGTTATACTTTAGGTCCGACAAAATGGTTCTTGGACAAGGAAAATCTTAAGAGAGGTTATGACGAAATAACATCCGATTTAGAAGAAAACGAGAGAAGGATTGTTGAGCAACGTGTTCAGCCTTGGAAAACTTTGATGAAGAAAAAAGAACGCATCGAGGCAGTGGCAAAAGACATAGCTAACGACTTCAAAGAACGACTCGAACCTCAAGGCTATAAGGCACAAGTCGTTGCCATTGATAAAGAAGCCTGCGTTTTGTACTATAATGAATTGTTAAAATATTTTGACAAATCAGAACTGCAGATAATATTCTCGACAGGACAATATGAAAGCGGCGAACGTTACGATATGTTCTCGCCATTTTATCTAGAAGACAAGGAACGTAAGAATATTATCGAGAGATTTAAGAAACGTATCACGGAAGAAGAGATTTCAAAAGGCAATAACCTGAAAATCTTTATTGTATGTAATATGCTTCTTACTGGTTTTGATGCGCCAATTGAGCAGACTATGTATCTCGATAGTCCTCTGCGTGACCATAATCTCTTGCAGGCGGTGGCACGTACCAATCGCCCATATGACGATAAGATAACTAAGATTTCCAAGGAATTCGGTCGGGTGGTGGATTATGTAGGTGTTTTCCAAAATTACAAGGAAGCTTTGAACTATGCCCCGGAAGATATCGGAGAATTTGAAGATGTTGATGCACTTTTAAAAGAGTTTCCAAAAGTATTAGACAAGGCTTTTGCTCCTTTTGATGATATAAAATTGGAAGATTCATACGACTGTGCGATGACGATAATCCGTAAGTTGAATGAGATTGACCACGGAACCTTCGAGAATAGTTTCCATGATGTTGTGCAACAATGGGAAGCCATCTGTCCAAATCCGGGATTGAGAGATTATAAGAAGAAATATCTTTGGTTGGTGACGATTTACGAACTTTATTTAGAAGAGTTTAAACGTGCTAACTTCGACGCTGCTTTTTATGCGGCACAGACTCGTAAGCTGATAGAGGAAAACTCTACGCTTCTTGATTTTCGCGGACATCTTCCTGAAATCACAATAGACGCTGATTATCTTAACAAACTTCAAGAGACAAAGCTGTCGCCTTCTGATAAGGCGGAGAAAATCATCCGCGACATTGAAACCATGATTCGTACAAATCAGAATAGCAGTGCTATCTATGTGGAATTTCAAGAACGACTGGATTTCTTGATTCGTAATAAAAACGCCGAAGCGGAGGCGATTGAGATATTGTTGCAAAAGTTGAGCGAACTTTACACAGATGTTGATGAAGCAATTGAGATTCCTAAGAAAATGGGCTTTGACGACAAAGGAACTTTTGAAATATACCAAATCATAAAGAACGAATCTGTCGATTTTGACGAAAAATTAGTGCGTGACTTTGCCGTTGAATTAACCAAAAAAATTCAAGAAAGAATTTATATTGGATGGCAAGAAATACCACAGGAATATAATCGTTTAAAAGGAGATATGCTTCTGTTGTCGGTAAATCCTAAATTCGAGTCATTGAATCTTGATACTAAAGACGAACTTGCAGAAAATATCATGAACTCGGTAAAAAATAATTTTAGTCTGAATTGATGGGAAACGATTTGAAATATAATATCATACGAAGGAATGTAAAG
The DNA here is from genome assembly GCA_045656905.1 of Bacteroidales bacterium. Classification (GTDB taxonomy): domain Bacteria; phylum Bacteroidota; class Bacteroidia; order Bacteroidales; family F082; genus Limimorpha. Next base: position 7,465 of record JAZOSA010000059.1, on the reverse strand, counting down.
AACGTGCGACTTCGAGTTACTGAAGACGGTACAGTATATGTTTATGCACCCTTGTCATTTACCGATGATGATATAAATTCACTTCTTGAAAAGAAATCACGTTGGATTGATTCAAAATACAATTATTTCAAAAATAAGAAAACCATATTATTGAATAGGAACGAGATATTGTTATTGGGCAATCGTTATACTTATTATTATTCAACAAAATACGAAAATAAAATCATAATAAATAACGAAAGTAAGACAGTACAGGCTAAACGAGATTTGTTGGATATTAGAGTGCAAGAAAAGTGGCTGAAGAGTTTTTCAAAAAAATATATTACAGAACGACTTGAAGAACTTTCAGAATCCTTGATGCTTCCATATAATAAATTGTACATTCGCAGTCAGAAAAAGAAATGGGGCAACTGTTCCAAAGAGAAGAATATATCAATAAACTGGCGAATAATCAAAGCGCCAACCTTTGTGATAGATTACATAATTGTCCATGAATTATGTCATACTATTGTCATGAAACACACAGCGAAATTTAAAACGCTATTACGTTCCCACTTTCCGGATTGCGACCAAGCTCAAGATTGGCTCGATAAATATGGAAATAGTTTGTAGTTGAAAGAAGCACTTTGAAAAAATCCCAATCCCTCCAATTACTCCAATTCCTCTAATTTTGTGCAAAAAAGAGAAAAGAAACCTCTGTCGTGCCTACAGCACTTTGATATTCTACGCGCATGTGTTGCAGGCATTCCGAGCTTCGCTCTCCATACCTGCCTATAATCTGCCGTCCCTCACGGGACTTTTTGAGTTGAAAATTTGCTGTGAGCTCTGAGTTGTCAACAGACAACGGACAACAGTCAACAGACTTTGGATTTAAAGAATAATCTTTATTTATGGCGTCAATCCCTGCCGCTTTGGAGAAAACGCTTTTTTAGTTAGGAGTTGGGAATTAGGAATGAGGAGTTGCTTTAATTTCCTCAATTCCTTAGTTCCTCAATTCCTTAAATCCTAAACGGCGGAGAGCTCACAGCTCATTTCCCGTTAACTTGCCAAATAACCACATGAAAGTTAAAAATAGTTAAAATTGTAAAACTGAAGATTTTTCTTTATACTTTTGTGGAGTAACTTTAAAATTCAAAATTATGAAAGCAAAAGAAATTATTGTTGATAATACCAACATTACGATAATGTCATTTGACGATAATGATTATATATCCCTTACGGATATAGCGAAATATAAAAGCGATGATCCAACAGCTGTAATTTCAAATTGGATGCGCAATCGAAATACAATTGAGTATTTGGGAATATGGGAAAGTTTGTATAATTCTGATTTTAATCCCCTCGAATTCGATGGGTTTAGAAAACAATCTGGATTAAATGCTTTTACATTATCTCCTCAGAAATGGATAAGAAGTACCAACGCCATTGGAATAATATCTAAATCAGGGAAATATGGTGGTACATTTGCTCACAAAGACATCGCATTCAAATTCGCTAGTTGGATATCAGTAGAATTTGAGTTATATCTCATAAAAGAATTCCAAAGGTTAAAGCAAGAAGAACATAGAAAACTCGGCTGGTCGGTAAAAAGAGAGTTGTCAAAAATCAATTACCACATTCATACAGATGCTGTAAAGAATAACCTTATCCCAAAAGAAATCAGCCCCTCTCAGAAAAATACGATATATGCGGAAGAAGCAGACGTGCTGAATGTCGCAATATTTGGAATGACAGCCAAAGAATGGAGAGAAAACAATCCAGATTTGAGAGGCAACATCAGAGACTATGCCACCATAAATGAGCTTATATGCATATCAAATATGGAAAACATCAACTCTGTCTTGATTAACGAAGGCATTCCACAAGGCGACAGATTGGAAAAACTTAACAAAATCGCCATTCATCAAATGAACATTCTGGAAAACAGCAATAACAGACATCTGTTGAAATAGGAGAGAACTTAACCATTGAACTAAGGCTTTTGGCTGTTGAACTTTTTTAAATAGCCGTGAGCTTTGAGCTATGAGCTGTGAGCTCTGAGTTGTCAACAGACAACGGACAACAGTCAACAGACTTTGGAATTAAATCGAATCTTTGTTTTTGGCAGTAATCTCTGCCGCCTCGGAGAAATAGCGTTAAGAAATTATGAGTCTGAAGCGTTAAGAACAAAAAGCTGTTTGAGCGCAGCGAGTTCTTTTTGTTTAGCGAAAGAATCATAATTTTAGCGTATTTATCCGCAGCGGCGAGCTTTTTCTGTTTCTCTTTTTTGCGGTAAAAAAGAGAAAGGAGATTTTTAAAGTCAACAAGACCGCAAGACTACAAGTCAACAAGTTTTAGTTAGGAGTTAGGAGTTAGGAATGTGGAATTAGGAGTTGTTTGTTTGACATGCGCCCTGGAAATAGTAGCCTCCAATGCGTTAGGGATTGGAGCGGCATCCTTTTGGAGCGAAGCGGAAAAAGATATAGCGGAAAGCCCGACGGCGATAGCCGGAACGCCCAAATTAGCTTTCAGCTATTAGCTATCAGCAGTCAGCGATTGAAAATTGAAAACTGAAAGTTGAAAATTGAAAAATTAATGCGCTTGTATTATGACAATTTTTATGTCAATTTCCATGCTTGAAACAAAGAAAAATCCTTAGTTTTATTTTTTAATATTTTATTAAAATTTTTCAAAGTTTTTTATTAAATTTGCGAATTGTTGTGAAAAATAAAAACTAAGGCTTTTGAGCTAAGGTTTTTGAACTAAATGGTTCAACGGCCAACGGTCAAAGGTAGAGACGCGTCAATGATTCCTATGAAATATAAACGAACATTGACACGTCTGATAAAAAGATAAAATTATGGAATATCAATTTTTAAAATCAGAAATAAAAGACAACGGCGTATGCGTGTTGACAGTGTCGGCTCCTAAGTCGTTGAACGCTTTGAATTCAAGAATATTAAGCGAGATTGACTATTTCGCAAGTAATATAGATTTGTCTGTCGTCAAGGCTCTCATCATCACCGGTGATGGCGAGAAGGCTTTCGTTGCCGGCGCCGACATCGCTGAGATGAAAGACAAGACATACGCCGAGGCGTTGGAATTCGCTAAGTTAGGCGCTGCTGCTTTCAAGAAAGTTGAACACCTCCCAATACCAGTCATCGCTGCTGTCAACGGTTTCGCCTTGGGTGGCGGCTGCGAACTCGCCATGGCTTGTGACATCCGCATCGCTTCTACAAACGCCAAATTCGGTCAGCCTGAAGTCGGTCTCGGCATCATACCAGGTTTCTCTGGAACATACAGATTGCCTAAACTCGTAGGTCCTTCTTACGCTAAAGAACTCATCTACACAGGCAAGCTCATCGACGCACAGGAAGCACATCGCATCGGCCTCGTCAACGCTGTCTATGAACAAGCCGACCTCATGGACGAAGCCATGAAACTCGTCAAGATGATTTTGAAGAATGCTCCAATAGCAGTGGCTTACGCAAAGAAATGCATCAACGACAATTACGACATGAATATAGACGAAGCACTCGCTTACGAAAACGAATACTTCGCAAAATGCTTCTCGACAGAAGACCAGAAAGACGGAATGACAGCATTCTTGGCAAAAGAAAAAGCAGTTTTTAAAGGAAAATAAATATAAAACAAAAAGGATAATATTATGAAAGTTTACGTTATCGGAACAGGTACAATGGGCGCTGGCGTAGTACAAGCATTCGCACAAGCTAACATGCCAGTAGTAATGAAAAGTAGAACTCAAGCCAGCTTAGACAAAGCAGTAGGCAAGATTTCTAAATCATTGGCTAAACTCGTAGAAAAAGGCAAGATAGAACAAGCATATATGGATGCAACAATGGCAAACATCAGCACAACAGTTGATTACGCTGATTTCGCCGATGCTGACCTCGTCATCGAAGCTGCATCAGAAGACATGAATCTCAAGAAAGAAGTCTTCGCAGAACTCGCCAAAGTTTGTAAACCAGAAACAATCTTCGCAACAAACACATCTTCATTGTCAATCACAGAGATTGCTGCTATCACCGACCGTCCAGCACAGTTCATCGGCATGCACTTCTTCAACCCAGCTCCAGTGATGAAACTCGTTGAAGTCATCAAAGGACAAATGACATCAGAAGAGACAAGCAACAAGATTTTCGAATTAGCAACAGCAATCGGCAAGACACCAGTTATGGTTGAAGAAGCTCCAGGTTTCGTCGTCAACCGTATCTTAGTTCCAATGATTAACGAAGCTGTTGGCATCTACGCTGAAGGCATCGCATCTGTTGAAGACATCGACAGCGCTATGAAGTTAGGTGCTAACCATCCAATGGGACCACTCGCATTAGGCGACCTCATCGGTCTCGACGTCTGCTTGGCAATCATGGAAGTTCTTTACAATGAATTCGCCGACAGCAAATATCGTCCACATCCACTTTTGAAGAAGATGGTAAGAGCAGGCTTGCTCGGACGTAAATCAGGTCAAGGTTTCTATAAATATTAATGAATTAAATATATACGATAATGAACTTTAGTTATTCAAAGACAGAAGAATTATTCTTGCAGATGATCAGATCATTTGCTGAGAATGAAGTCAAGCCTTTGGCAGCTGAAATTGACGAGCAAGAAAGATTCCCAATCGAGACCGTCGAGAAAATGGCCAAGTTAGGTTTGATGGGTATCCCTGTTCCAAAACAATATGGCGGCGCAGGCGGCAGCGTACAGATGTACATCACAGCAGTTGAAGAACTCTCAAGAGTTTGTGCAACAACAGGCGTCGTCTTGTCAGCTCACACTTCATTATGCGTTGCTCCAATCTTGGAACACGGCACTGAAGAACAAAAGATGAAATATTTGCCAAAACTCGCTTCAGGCGAATGGATTGGCGCTTTCGGTTTGACAGAACCTAACGCTGGTACCGACGCTGCTATGCAACAGACAACAGCTGTTGACGCCGGCGACAAATGGATTCTCAACGGCACTAAGATTTTCATCACCAACGCTTCAAACGCTGACGTATTCATCGTCATGGCTATGACAGACAAGTCAAAAGGCACAAAAGGCATCTCAGCATTCATAGTTGAAAAAGGCTTCAAAGGATTCTCAGTAGGTAAGAAAGAATTGAAACTCGGTATCCGCGGCTCAGCAACATGCGAGTTAGTTTTCGAAAACTGCGAAGTTCCAAAAGAAAACCTCTTAGGTCAGTTAGGTAAAGGTTTCAGCATTGCTATGAAGACTTTGGACGGCGGCCGTATCGGTATCGCTTCACAAGCTCTCGGTATCGCTCAAGGTGCAATGGATGAGACAGTTAAATATACAAAGGAAAGAAAACAATTCGGCAAGTCAATCGCTTCATTCCAAAACACACAATTCCAAATGGCAGACCTTCAGACTAAAGTCGAGGCAGCTCGTCTCTTAGTACGCAAGGCAGCATGGAAGAAAGACAACGGTGTTCCTTATTCAGTTGACGCAGCGATGGCTAAATTGTTCGCAGCAGAGACAGCGATGGAAGTGACAACAAAAGCTGTTCAGTTCCACGGCGGTTATGGTTACACACGCGAATATCCAGTAGAACGTATGATGCGTGACGCTAAGATTACTGAAATCTACGAAGGTACTTCAGAAGTTCAAAGAATGGTTATCGCCGGTAATTTATTTAAATAGGAGGGAAGTAATATGAATATAGTAGTATGTATTAAACAAGTTCCAGATACAACAGAAATTAAGATTGACCCGGTCAAAGGTACTTTGATTCGTGACGGCGTTCCAAGCATCATGAACCCAGACGATAAAGGCGGCCTCGAACTCGCTCTCAGAATGAAAGACAGCTGCGGCGCTAACGTAACAGTCATCACCATGGGTCCTCCACAAGCAGAACTCATCTTGAGAGAAGCTATGGCAATGGGCGCAGACAGAGCAATCTTATTGACAGACAGAAAATTCGCAGGTGCTGACACATTGGCAACATCATACGCTTTAGCAGGCGCAATGAAGACAATGGATTATGACCTCATCATCGCAGGTCGTCAAGCTATCGACGGCGACACAGCACAAGTAGGTCCTGAGATGGCAGAACACCTTGACATTCCACAAGTATCATACGTCATCGACGCACAACGTTTGGAAAACGGCAACCTTCTCGTTAAGAAAGAAAGCGAAGAAAGCATCCAGACATTAGAAGTAGAAGGCAAATGTCTCCTCACAGTCTTGGCATCAGCATTCGACGCACGTTATATGACAGTATCAGGTATCGTTGAAGCTTACGACAAAGAAGTAGAAATCTGGTCAGCAGAAAAGATTGACGTCGATGAAGCAAAATTAGGTCTCAAAGGCTCACCAACAAAAGTGTTCCAATCATTCCCTAAAGCAATGAAGGCTCCAGGTGAAGTACACGAAGTAAGCGAAGAAGAAGCTGTAGAACTTATTGTTAATAAACTTAAAGAGAAACATATTATCTAAAAGGAGAAGTTATGAATATTCAAGATTATAAAAACGTATTCGTATTCGCTGAACAACGTAACGGCGTGATTCAACCAGTAGCTTTCGAACTTTTAGGTAAAGCACGCGACTTGGCTGACTCACTCGGCGAAAAAGTAGTTGCAATGTTACTCGGTTACAACGTAAAAGACCAAGCACAGAAACTCATCGAGATGGGTGCTGACGAAGTCCTCGTTGCCGACTGTCCAGAGTTGAAAGACTATATCACAGAGCAATACTCACAAGCAGCATATCAAATCATCACAGAATACAAGCCAACAATCGTTCTTTACGGTGCTACTACAATCGGTCGTGACCTCGCTCCACGTCTCGCAGCAAGATTGAACACAGGTCTCACAGCAGACTGTACAAAACTCGAAGTTGCTGACACAGAAGCAGGCGACAAACAATTCCGTATGACACGTCCAGCATTCGGCGGTAACTTGATGGCTACTATCGTATGTCCAAACAACCGTCCACAGATGTCAACAGTACGTCCAGGCGTTATGCAAAAACGTCAACGTGAAGAAGGCAGAGCAGGCGTTGTCACAATGTTCGCACCTAAGTTCGACACAGCACGTTTCAAAGTAAGACTTGTTGAGACAGAGATGAAATCTTCAAGCAAGGAAGACATCGCTGACGCTAAGATTTTGGTATCAGGCGGCCGTGGCGTGAAGAACGCAGAAGGCTTTGAAAAGTTACAAGCATTGGCAGACACATTAGGCGGCATGGTAGCATCATCACGCGCTATGGTTGACGCTGGCGTTGTCGGACACAACATCCAAGTAGGTCAGACAGGTAAGACAGTACGTCCTGAGTTGTATGTAGCATGCGGTATCTCTGGCGCTATCCAACACTTAGCAGGTATGGAAGAATCAGGTTACATCATCGCTATCAACAAAGACAAGTACGCACCAATCTTCAGCGCAGCCGACTTAGGCATCGTTGGTGACTTACACAAGATTGTTCCAATGTTGAACGAAAGAATCAAGAAAGAAATTGAGAA
>JAZOSA010000058.1:0-6456 GCA_045656905.1 Bacteroidales bacterium | reverse complement strand
ACACATAATATTATGATAAAGAAAACATTGTTGACAATAGGAATTGTTCTTTTTTCCTTGATGTCTTATGCGCAGACTGTGCTTCAACAAGCGGAAAAGGCATTCAATGCCTGCAATTATATGGATGCCGCACAGCTTTATGACATGCAGGCGTCAACTACAGGTGACGAAACTGAGAGAACTAAATTGTATGATTTGGCTAATAAATGCAGGGAAATCGCTACTCTCCGCACACAGGCAAATAACGCTTATAAGGCGAAGAATTATAAGACAGCGATGGCAACTTATGCCAAGATTCTTAAGCTGAACCCTAAAGATAAACTAGCAAAAAATCGTAAGACCGAGTGCTTTGACATCATAAATAGCGTGAATGTGATAGTGACTGCCGACCCGCAGTGCGACATTTATATAGACGGTGAATACAAGGCAAAAGGCAGTTGGGAAGGACGACTTTTCGTCAAGACATATCGTTTTGAAGCAAGAATGGAAGCTTGTGAACCAAGTGTTAAAGACGTTACTTTGGAAAAAGGAAGTGATGTTACGATAACATTGGATATGCCTAAGCAAGAAACAACAGAAGATGGTAATTATTTAGGAATATCTCCGTTGACCGAAGAACTTCCTTATGGAAGCCATACCGTTAAAGCTATCAGTAATTCTAAGGAAGTTAGTAAAACTATAAATGTTTCTAAGAGTGGCGGCGATAACGATGTAGTGTTGAGCTTTAATGAAATAAATGGTCATGAGTATGTTGACCTTGGTTTGCCTTCTGGCTTAAAATGGGCAACATATAATGTAGGAGCAAGATCTCCTGAAGATTATGGTGATTATTATGCATGGGGCGAGACTAAAACAAAATCGCAGTACTATGGCGGTAATGGTTGTGCTACAGATAAATATCGTTATGACATGAAAGATATAAGCGGTAATACTAAATTTGATGTCGCCAGATTAAAGTGGGGAAGCACATGGAGAATGCCAACGAAAGCTGAGTTTGAGGAGCTGAATAGTGAATGTACTTGGACATGGACGACGAAAAATGGTGTTAACGGCTACGAAGTCACAGGTCCAAATGATAATAGTATTTTCCTACCAGCAGCTGGGTATTGTTACGATGTAAGGATTTTTGATAAAGGCAGCAGAGGACATTATTGGAGTTCCACTCCAGCTAGCCTTGGTGCGAGCGCTTTTCAAATCGGAAGCAATGAACATTACGTTCCTGGATGGAAAAGCAGAGGTGATGGACGTACAATACGTCCAGTTACACAATAAAAGTAAAGCCGCATCAACAATGCTTACTAAAAAACAAAAGAATGTTGATGCGGCTTTTTTATCATAAAATTAATTGAAGGCCTTTCCTAATTAACCTTTAGCCAATTTCACTCTCAACGTCTCTATCATATCGACAGTCATCTTATCGAGGTCGTACTTAGGACTCCATCCCCATTCGTTACGGGCGCATGTGTCGTCCAAGCTGTTAGGCCATGAATTTGCGATGGCTTGTTTGATAGGATCTATCTTGTATTCCATCTCGAAATCAGGAATGTATTTCTTGATAGAGTTGTAGATGATTTCAGGGTCGAATGCCATTGAAGTCAAGTTGAATGAATTGCGGTGAACGAGTTTGCTTGGGTCTGCTTCCATAATGTTGACCATGGCGTCTAATGCGTCAGGCATATACATCATATCCATGAAAGTTCCTTTCTCGATAGGACATACGAATTTCTCTCCTTTGACAGCAGCGTAGTAAATCTCCACTGCGTAGTCTGTAGTACCGCCACCAGGCAATGTGAGGTTTGAAATCAATCCAGGGAAACGGACAGAACGTGTGTCAACGCCATAACGTCTGAAATAATAATCGCTCAACATTTCGCCTGTAACCTTTGTGATGCCGTAGATTGTCGTAGGACGTTGGATTGTATCCTGAGGTGTCAAGTCTTTTGGCGTGTTAGGACCGAAGGCGCCGATTGATGATGGTGTGAAGAGAGCGCAGTTGAACACGCGAGCAATCTCCAAACAGTTAATCAAACTGCCGATACCGACGTTCCATCCCAACATTGGATTTAACTCAGCTGTTGCAGATAAGATAGCAGCGAGGTTATAGATAGTGTCGATATTGTATTTCTTAACGACTTCAATGATTTGTACGATGCTTGTCGAGTCAATTCTTTCAAAAGGACCTGTCTCGACTATTTCGCCTGTGAGTTGGCGCAAGTCGCTGGCGACGACGTTTTCATTGCCATAGATGCCACGAAGTTTCTTTACCAACTCTGTTCCGATTTGTCCGCCGGAACCTATAATTAATATCTTCTTCATAAATATTCCGTTTTTAGTTAATAATTATTTTATTACTCCTAATTCTTGACCAATCTTCACGAAAGCGTTGATACATTTGTCGAGATGTTCTTTTTCGTGTGCTGCGGAAATCTGTACTCTGATACGAGCTTGTCCTTTTGGAACGACAGGGTAGTAGAAGCCTGTTACGAAGATGCCTTCATCTTGCATGCGAGCAGCGAATTTCTGTGAGAGAGGAGCGTCGTATAACATCACTGCGCAGATAGCAGATTCTGATGGTTTGCAGTCGAAGCCTTTCGCTACCATTTCTCTGATGAAATATTCGGTGTTAGCATGTAATTTGTCTTGAAGTTCGTTTGTCTCGCTCATCATTTCAAACATACGGATGCCAGCTGCTACGAGGCCTGGTGCCATTGAGTTAGAGAAGAGATAAGGACGTGAGCGTTGACGTAACATGTCGATGATTTCTTTTTTACCTGTTGTGAAACCGCCCATCGCGCCGCCGAATGCCTTGCCGAGTGTACCTGTGATGATTTCGATTTGACCTTTGAGGTTGAAACGTTCTGTCACGCCGCGACCTGTCACGCCGACAACGCCAGCTGAGTGACTTTCGTCAACCATAACCATAGCGTCGTATTTCTGTGCAAGTTCATAAATCTTGTCTAAAGGACAAACATTGCCGTCCATTGAGAATACGCCGTCGGTGACGATGAGTTTGAAACGGCAGTCTTTTGCTGCTTGAAGCTGAGTTTCGAGGTCTGCCATGTCGGCGTTAGCATAACGGAAACGTTGAGCCTTGCAGAGACGAACGCCGTCGATGATAGAAGCGTGGTTCAAAGCATCAGAGATGATTGCGTCTTCTGCGCCTAACAATGGTTCAAAGACACCGCCATTAGCATCGAAACATGCTGCGTATAAAATAGTGTCTTCTGTGCCGAAGAACTCAGAAATCTTGGATTCTAATTCTTTGTGTAAGTCCTGACAACCACAGATGAAACGTACTGACGACATTCCGAAACCGCGAGCGTCCATGCCTTTCTTGGCAGCTTCGATAAGCTGTGGGTTGTCGGCTAAACCAAGATAGTTGTTGGCACAGAAATTTAAACATTTCTTGCCTTTGACAATGATTTCTGCACCTTGTGCGCTTTCAATAATACGTTCGTTTTTATATAAACCGTCAGCTTCAATCTGTGCTAACTCTTGTTTTAAATATTCTTGGAATTTATTATACATAGCATTTTATGTTTAAAAATTACTAAATTGTGTTTTTGTGTCTCGCAAATGTAAACAATTAAAATCAAAAAAAGAAGCGTTTTTTAAAGAAAAAAATAACATCAATTTTTACCTTATTAATATCTTTCTGAATAAAATAAATCGTACCTTTGCAACTATTGAAAATTTTAAACGATTATGGAAAACAACCTTTTTATATACAACAGCTTGACACGTTCAAAGGAATTGTTCAAGCCTCTTAACGCTCCACATGTTGGAATGTATGTATGCGGTCCTACCGTTTATGGCGACGCTCATTTGGGACACGCTCGTCCTGCAATCACTTTCGACCTCGTGTTCCGTTATCTCAAACATTTAGGTTATAAAGTTCGTTATGTTCGTAACATCACCGACGTAGGTCACCTCGAACATGATGCTGACGAAGGCGAAGACAAGATTGCAAAGAAAGCTCGTCTTGAGAACCTCGAACCAATGGAAGTGGCTCAATATTATAAAGACAGATATCATGCAAGTATGGACAAACTCAATGTGTTGCGTCCATCAATCGAACCACATGCTTCAGGTCATATCATCGAACAAATCGAGATGATTCAGAAAATCCTCGACGCTGGTTATGCTTACGAATCAAATGGCTCTGTCTATTTCGACATTGAAAAATATAACAAGGACTTCCGTTACGGTATCCTTTCAGGACGTAATGTAGAAGAACTTCTCAACAACACACGCGAACTCGCTGGTCAGCTCGAGAAGAGAAACGGCGCCGACTTCGCATTATGGAAGAAAGCTGAGCCAAAACACATCATGCGCTGGAACTCACCATGGGGCGAAGGTTTCCCAGGATGGCACGCTGAATGTTCAGCAATGAGCTGCAAATACCTCGGCGAACAATTCGACATCCACGGCGGTGGCATGGACTTGCTTTTCCCACACCACGAATCAGAAATAGCACAGTCGATGGCATTCAACGGTGGCAAACAGCCAGTCAAATATTGGATGCACAACAATATGATTACTCTTAACGGCCAGAAAATGGGTAAGTCTCTCGGCAATGCGATGTCACTCGAAGACTTCTTCGCTGGCAACCACGCACTCTTAGAACGTCCTTATCCACCAATGACAATACGTTATTTCGTATTACAAGCTCAATATCGTAGCACTGTCGACTTCTCTAACGAAGCATTGCAGGCTGCAGAAAAAGGCTACAAACGCTTGATGGAAGCCGTTAAAATCGCTAATACCCTCACCGCTACAGAAGGCGCAGCAGAACTCGGCGTACAAAAAATCATGGACGCTTGCTACGAAGCAATGAACGACGACTTCAACAGTCCAATCGTTATCGCTAACTTGTTTGAAGCTGTAAGAATGGTCAACACAGTGAAAGATGGCAACGCTAAGATTAATGCTCAAGAATTAGAGTTATTGAAACAATTGTTCCAGTCATTCGTATTCGACATATTAGGATTGTTAGATACAGAAGCAGGTGGCGACGATGGTTTAGTCGACGGTTTGATGGAGACAATCATCGACATCAGAAAAGAAGCACGCGCTAAGAAAGACTGGGCAACCAGCGACATCATCCGCGACAAACTCGCTGCTCTCGACATCGTTCTTAAAGACGGTAAAGAAGGAACAACTTGGAGTAAAAAATAATTCATAATGCATAATTCATAATTCATAATGCATAATTGTAGAGGCGTCACCATTGTGGCGTCTCTTTTTTTTGAACTCTGATAGCTCCGTAGGAGCGACAGAATATAGGCAGGTATGGAGCACAAAGTGCGGAATGCCTGCAAAAATAAATTGCCCAAAAATCAAAGTGCTGTAGGCACGACAGAAACATATCTGTCGTGCCTACAGCACTTTTTATATCATTCCGGTCATGAATGCAGGGGTTCCGTGCTTCGCACTCCACCGCCTGCCTATATTCTGTCGTCACTACGTGACTTTTGAACTCTGACTATTGACCGTTGACTCTTCAGACGCCACAGGGGTGACGTCTCTACAACTCCTTAACTCGGCGTCTCGGTGTCTCGGTGACTAAAAAAAACTTTAGCCTTTTGTCATTTGTCTTTAAACTTTTATTACTTTTGCCCTCGCATAAGGAGCTCTTACGAACTATGCGTTACGAAGAGTGAAAAGGGAATCCGGTGTGAATCCGGAACAATTCCAGTTGCTGTAAGTCCAACTCTTTATGAGTTTGTTTGCCGCATTCTTTGCCACTGATTAAGTTCGGGAAGGCACGGTAAATTGGACAAGTCAGAAGACCTGCCTTATGATTCAATGGATATCAACCTGCTGGAATACGGGTCGTTATCAACTGATTTTTTAATTGCTAACATTATTAGCCAACGTTAACGTCGTTCAGCATACGCTTGCGTATATGCTAATGTCGTGTCTTCGTCGCTTATAGTTACGCACTTAAAGTCGTATTCGTTAATCGTGATATAACCCTTATGACAATGGATGCAATCCAGAATTATAGCCACAGTCAGGAGAATAGTAATCGATGGCTGCGGACTTCCTATAGGAAATTTATCATCGCAGTTGTTTAGCAATGTCTATATGAATGTCTTTGACCAGTACGTCAAAAGAAAATTGAAATGCCATCATTATGGGAGATATGTCGACGATGCGTATATAGTTTCTGATGATAGAGAATATCTTAACAATTTGATTTCAGAAATTACAAGTTTTTTAGAAGAAGAATTAGGTCTTAAAGTTCATCCATATAAAACATGTCGCGACCGATGCCTGGAATCAATTTCGAGGTGTTTTTGGGAATCACGCCGAAATTTAATTAGAACTCTGAACTCAGACTTATAGACTCATTGACTCATAGACTCATAGACTCATAGACTCATTGTCTCGGTGTCTTGGTGACTAAAAAAATCCCGACTCATTTCTGAATCGGGATTTTTTATCTTTAGC
>JAZOSA010000057.1:0-21165 GCA_045656905.1 Bacteroidales bacterium | reverse complement strand
TTAAAAAATGTTAAAAATCCGTAGAGACGCGTCAATGTAACCTGCAAAATAAACACACATTGACACGTCTTGATGAAATAAATGATTGATGTTTTTTTATATGTAAATTACATCGTTTTTTGAGACGTGTCAACGATGGTTTTTGTAAAATAATGATGGGGTTTTATATAAAGATTACATCGTTGACGCGTCTCTACGGGGGATGCTAATATAAATCGTCATCTTTCCAATTTGCAATATTCTGTTCAATATAATTTATTTTTATTGCAAATTCTTCTTGGTTCCGTATTATTCGATCATGAAATCTGTCCTGCCATGTAAATGGGATGTCGTGTTTGTTGGCGTATTTTGTCAAGGCAGATTTGTATTTTATTATGATGTTGGATAAGCGTCCGCACCGTTTTGATATATCACTCATTTTTTCATTGACGCTTGTGTCGTTTTTCACATTTTGTTGTTTTTTGCGAGATTTGTCAACACGAATGATTAAATGAATATGATTTGGCATTACAACGTGCGATAATATTTGAGCGTCACTATATGTATAATTTATTTTCTTTATATAAGAATTAGCAAAAAATCCTAGTTGTGATAGTGTCATTTTGCTATCATGTATTTCGCCGAAAAAGTGTTCTCTTTTGTCTGTACAGATTGTAATGAAATAAAATCCACAATTATAATCATGCCATTGTGCGCGTGCAGAAGGAATGCGATATTTATTATTAAAAAGGTCTGACATTTTTTTAAATTTAAGGTTCTCGCCACAAAATTAATACATCATTCCCGAATAAAAAAGTTAAAAAATGTTAAAAATCCGTAGAGACGCGTCAATGTAACCTGCAAAATAAACACACATTGACACGTCTTGATGAAATGATGATTGATGTTTTTTTATGTATGTAAAATACATTGTTTTTTGAGACGTGTCAACGATGGTTTTTGTAAAATAATGATGGGGTTTTATATAAAGATTACATCGTTGACGCGTCTCTACAGGGGGATGGCAATGTAGAGACGCCAAAAAATAAACACACATTGACACGTCTCATGTTTTTTTTGTGTTGTCTGTGGTCTGTTGACCTTTTTTACAAAAACCATTCATCCTTGAAATTGACAAGATATACCTTTTCTTTGGCACGGGTGATGGCGGTGTAAAGCCAGCGGAGGTCTGATAATTCTAAAGTGGTCTCATCGGGGAGATATGGAGCTTCCACGAAGACATTGT
This sequence comes from Bacteroidales bacterium, assembly GCA_045656905.1. Lineage (GTDB taxonomy): Bacteria > Bacteroidota > Bacteroidia > Bacteroidales > F082 > Limimorpha. Next base: position 19,940 of record JAZOSA010000057.1, on the reverse strand, counting down.
TCCACTGTCCGCCTTGTGTCTTGTGGCATGTCAGGGCGTATCCGTATTTCACCTGCAAGGCATTGTAATATGGATTCTCTTTCATCGCCTTGCGTCGGTCTGAAGCTTTAGGGATGTCCATATAATCTTCTTCAACGGCTTGATAGAGTCGCTTTGCCTCGTCATTCGTCAGGGCAGGGGCGTCGCTGTGCAAAGTCTCTAATATTATCTTGACAGAAAGAGTAGGCGCGTCATCATAATCCATTAGTTGTATGTCGACATCAGCGAAGTGGAAACCATACATCTCCTCAAACTTGTTGATTCTCGTGATTTCAATCATATCGCCGTTGGCGAGGAAGGTTATCTGGCTGTTGGCTGTTGGCTGTTGGCTGTTGGCTTCTGGCCGCAGACCGCTGACTGCTGACTGCTGACCACTGACCGCTGACTGCTGACTGTTGACTGTTGTCTGCTGGCTGTTGAGTTTCTGAGTTGTGGACGAAGACTGTTGACTGTTGTCTGTTGTCTGTTGACACCAAAAGTAATTATTCTTTACAATCATGAGTTTGTCGCCGGCGGATAGTTCGCCTTCTTCTTGCAGCACTCTGCTTCGGATAGCTTGATTGAACATATTCGCTCTCTTGTTGGAACGGCATATCACCACAGCGTCATTGTTACTTCTCTTATCCCCGAAGCTTTCCCACAAAAGTTCCTCAAACGACATCGGATCAATCTTGACGATATCAGAGAAGTCGTGGATGTTTAATAAAGGTAACTGATATCCGTTATACCAAAAGTCTGTTGTCTGTTGTCCGTTGTCTGTTGACATTAAATTACGGATATTCGTAGCATTATACAATATCCCCGAATCTAATGCTTGTCGCATCACTTCTTTCATCTCGTAGGTGGCAAGTGTGAGGTTGAAGCTGTTGCGTAAGATGTCGAAGTCCATTGCGGGTGATATGTCAAGTCCGACGGGCGGCAGCTGGGCAGAGTCTCCTATCAGCAGCAGTTTACAGCAGCTGCCGCTGAAGACGTATTCTATTAAATCGTCTAAAAGCGACCGTGACCACGAGAATCCGTCGCCTTGGTCTGATATCATGGAGCATTCGTCGACGATGAAAACGGTGTTCTTATGTTTGTTTTCGGCTCGTGCCATACGCAGCTCTCCGTTGGCAACGGCTTGAAAACGATATAGTTTTCTGTGTAATGTGGATGCTGGTTTCCCAGTGTAATTGCTTATGACTTTCGCGGCGCGTCCAGTAGGCGCGAACAGTTGGTATCGCATGCCTATTTGCGGCAAAGTCTTCACTAAAGTCGATACCAAAGTGGTTTTTCCTGTACCTGCATAACCGCGTAGTAAATAAAGAGGTCGTTCTTTTTCTGTTAAGATAAAAGCCGACAGATGATATAACACTTTTGCTTGACCTTCGGTAGGGGTGAAGCCAAAATTATTTAACAATATATTAAATAAGGTATTTCTATCCATGGTGAAGAATTAGAATGGATAACCGATACCGAAGTTAAGGATGAAGTCGCTGAAACGTAACTTGCTGATTCTCCAGCGTTCGCCTTCTGGATAAGCAGGGTTTACCATAGGAGCGGCGGCGTCAAGACGGAAGAGGAAGAATGAGAAGTCAAGACGAATGCCGATGCCTGCGTCAGCGGCGAGTTGTTTGTAGAAAGTGTTGAACTTGAACTGTCCGCCGGCGAATGTCTCGTTTTCTCTCATGGTCCAGATGTTGCCTATGTCGGTAAATACTGCGCCTTTGATAAAGCTATAGATAGGGAAACGATATTCTAGATTGAATTCTAATTGGATGTCGCCGATGCGTTCAATGTTAAGGTTATCAGGATTGTTGAATGTTCCGGGACCTAATTCGCGGAACTGCCAGCCTCTCATACCGTTAGAGCCGCCAGCATAGAAACTCTTTTCAAAAGGCATGTCGGTGGAGTTGCCGTAAGGGATGCCGGCGCCAACCATCAAGCGCGTAGCAATCTGATTTTCACCTTTTACATATTTAAAATATCTGAAGTCAAATGCGAAACGAACGTATTGCGCGTATCTGATACCTAGAATTTCGTGATAGTTGTCGACAGTCTTAATGGCAGATGTGTTGTTGAATGCCGACAATAAATTACCGCTTGACTGAAGGTTCGCTTTGAAATAGAAGAAGTCTTTTATAAATCTGACGTTCTGGTTGTTGAAGATATAAGTGTAGTCAAAACCGAAAATCAAGTGGCTTGTATATTGATTCTTGATACGTTGGTTTGTCTCTTTTTCTAATATTTCTTGGAAAGAAGGTGTCGGGTCAACTTTAACGCTGTTGAGCGTGAGAGGAGTGAAAATATGTTGTTCGTATTTGTTCTTCATCCAGTTGTAACCGAATGTGAGAAGTGTAATCTGTCGGGTGTAAATAGGTCTTGCCTGTAAGTTGTAACCTACAGTTAATGTTGTTCTTGGTTGATATTCTTTGGCGAAGTTCTTGAGTTTTATAGGACTTAAGAATTTAGGGAAGAAGATGCTTGCGTCAATACCGAATTCTTTGGTGTTGAAAAGACTGGTGTTGCCTTCATCGTCAACGAGCACCGATTGCGCCTGTGTTCCTGCTCTGAGACTGATATTGAAGATTTCAGCTCCTCTGAAAATGTTTTTGTTACGATAAGTGAAACTGCCAAGTATTCCCAAGTCGCCGCTGGAATTGGTGCCTTCTAACTGCAGACTATAATAATTGACTTTAGCTCTGTTTAAGATGATATTGCAATTTAAAAGGTTGATGCTGTCATTATCACTTTCAACAGGTTCAAAATCAATGTTGTTATGATTGTATATCTTTAAGTTGTTAAGAGCCTTGTATGTTTGCGTGACTTGATGTGAATTATAAAGGCTGCCAGTATGTAACTGAATGATATTGTCGAATGTCTTGAATCTTATTTTAGGATTTTCATTATAAATGAAATGAAATGTCTCATTGCCCAGATGTTTGTTTATCTCGAAGGTGTATTGAGTAGTGTCGCCATTGACGTTGTTCTGTAAAACACCTTTTGGATATATGTATATATTGTTGATAGTGTATTGTTTATGATTGACGTACTTCTGTGTTTCAGGGTCAATGACATTATCTATCCTTATATTAACATTGGCTTTTTTATCGTTGAAGTTGGTGTCAACTTCCATAAAGATATAGTCTTTGGTGAAATAGAAATATCCGTTGTTTTTGAGATGTTCTGTTATCTGGTCGCGTTCGTCATCAAAGTTGAAAGCATTGTATATCTCGCCTTTTTTGATAGGCAAAGTTTCTTCTATCTCCTTGACATAGTTATAGATGACGCTGTCTGTGATTTTGTATGACACGCTGTCGATGATATAAGGTCTTGCGGGATAGATGCCGTAATATACTTTGGAGATGCCTCTTTTGTTTTTTATCTCTGTTGAAATGGCGGAGTTGAAATAGCCGACGTCGTTCAGATACTTGCTTATCTGAGCTACAGAAGTCTCTTTCAAATCGTTGTTGAAATACACAGGTTTTTCACCCATGGTCTTGTTAATCCACTTTATGAATTTACTGTCTTTGTTTTCTGTCTTGTAGTAAACCCATGTGAGTGGCATAAAACCGAGGAACTTAGGATTAGATGCTTGTGCGATGCATGACGAGATGTCCGATTTTGAGAATTCAACATCTTTGGAATGTATCTCTACGATATTGTTTTTCAATATCATTTCGCCTTCAGGAATGTGTTTCCTGATGGAACATGATACGAATGTCGTAATCATGAAACATAACAAAATGATATTTACAACAACTCTGCGCACAATCTCCAATTTTTTACAAAAATAGGATTTTTTTCCAAATTTAGGGAAAAGAAATCCTATAATTTCAAACAACTTCAGCTACGGTAAAGTTGCTTCCTCCTACAAAAACCAAGTCTCCTTCTTGAGCGTTTCCTAATGCTGTGGAATAAGCCTGACGCACTGATTCATAAACATTTCCTTTAAGTCCGCTGTTTGTTGCTTTTTCTGCTAAGATGTCAGCGCTTAGTCCTCTAGGAATATCAGCTTTGCAGAAATAGTATTCTGCTTCTTTTGGCAGCAGCTGTAAAATGCCGTCGATGTCTTTGTCGTTGACAACGCTCAATACGAAATGTAATTTATTGTATTTCGTCTCTGCCAACTGACGGTTCACTTCGTTGATGCCGGCAACATTATGTCCGGTGTCGGCTATCGCCAATGGTTTTCTGTTGATGACTTGCCATCTTCCCATCAATCCTGTATTTGTCACGACATTGTATAAACCATTGATGATGTGAGTGTCGTTTATTTCAAATGATTTCTTTAAAATGTCTAAAGCACAAATTACAGTAGCGAGGTTTTTCTTTTGGTAATTGCCTAACAATGGATATTTTACATCTTTGAGATATAACTCATTGTTTTTGTAGATGTTGAACTTTTGATATTCGATAGAGTAGACGTTGTCTTTTCTACAATCCATTATCTGGTCGGCGAAGAATATCGGACTGTTTTTTTCTTTGGCTGTATTGATGAATACGTCTTTACATTTTTCTTGTGTCTCGCCGATTACGACAGGTATTTCTGGTTTTATGATGCCGGCTTTTTCGACGGCGATATGAGCTTCGTCTTCTCCCAAGAATTTCACGTGATCCAAAGAGATGTTTGTTATCACGCTTAATTCAGGTCTGATGACATTGGTTGAGTCGAGGCGTCCACCCATTCCTACTTCGATGATAGCAATGTCGACTTTTTCTTTTCTGAAATAGTCAAATGCCATTGCAACAGTCATCTCAAAGAAAGAAAGTTCGAGTTCTTCGAGTTTGTTTTTATGTCTTTCGATGAATTCCACGACATCGTTTTCAGGAATCATCTCTCCGTTGATGCGGATGCGTTCTCTGAAGTCGCGGAGGTGTGGCGAGGTGTAAAGTCCTGTCTTATAACCTGCTTCTTGAAATACAGACGCCAAAGTATGTGAGGTGCTGCCTTTGCCGTTGGTGCCTGCGATATGTATCGACTTGAAACTATCTTGTGGATTGTCGAGGTAGTTTATTATTTCAATAGTGTTGTTAAGGTCTGCTTTATATGCAGATGCGCCAATGCGTTGATACATTGGCAGTTTGTTGAACATCCAATTCAAAGTTTCATTATAATTCATCATATTCCTTTTTTATTGTCTGATAATGAATGTGTATGTTATAGTTCCTTTTTGTAAATCTGCAGCGTTTTCATCTTTGTTGAATATTGAGTTTTTCGCTGCTTGCAGTGCTAATGCACGCATTTCTGAATTTGTTATTGTCGTTCCTTTTCCTATTTCAGTTCTTTGTACACGGCCGTCTTTGTCGACCCAGATGTCAACGACGACTTTGCCTTCTTCGCTGACATTGTCACGACCAGGCGAGGCGAGACTTTTTGCGCCACGACCTCCTAAGTCGTAGGCAGGACCGCCGCCGCTGCCGCCATTGCCTTCATATCTTTCAATGTCTTTCAAACCATTAGGAGAACCTTGTTCGCCAATGCCTTCCGTAGAATTGCCCTCAGATGAAATGTTCTGCTTGTCCTTTGGAACTTGAAACATAGCCCTCTGGTTTACAACAGGTTTCTCTTCCACGACTTCCTCGTTTTTCTCAACATCTTCGGTCTCCTTGACTTCTTCAGTTGTCTTGACTTCTTCAGTTTCTTCAACTTTTTCAATGTCTTTAGGTTCCTCGTTTATGCTAGGCGTTTCTTTGTCTTCACTCAAGATGTCCTCCTCAACTTCCTTAACCTCTTCAACTTGTTTGCTGGCAGTCTTGTGGTCTTGTTGACTTACTGTCTTGTTGCCTTGCTGATTTATGGCTTCAGCGTACATTCCTAAATTGACTTCAACACCAGCTTCTCCTGGCAGTGGGAGAGGCGTCCTGAAACATAAAACAAGAAGCAGAACTATCACAATGGCATGAAATGCAATAGTCATGGCAACTCCGAATAATTTATGTTTGTCTTTGTTTGTCATTTCTTATTTGATGTGGCTAACAATACTTTATGTTTATTATCGGTATCCTTGTTTATTTCGTTAACAGCGTCGATGATGTTGACAATGTATTGAACAGCAACGCTTTTGTCGGAACGAATAACAACGGTTCCTTCAATCTGATCTGCTAATTCTGCAAAAATTTCAGTCTGTAGTTCTGACTCATCTACACGTTTTTCCCCTACATAATATTGGTTCTTGTCGTCAACATAAACTGTTATCGTTTGCTTTGACATAGTTTTGCTATTGCTTGATGGAAGCAGCAGCTTTATTGCATTTGGCGCGACTAATGTTGATGTTAACATAAAGAAAATCAACAAGAGAAAAACCAAATCCGACATTGATGACGAATTGAAGTCTATCTTCCTTTTATTTCTAGATTTAATAGCCATAGTTCTTTAGAATTTACAATGTACAATGTACAATGTACAATTATATTTTACAACCTAATTCTTAATTCTCAATTGTTAATTGTTAATTGTCAATTGTCAATTATTTAAGCTGGTTCATTCAAAACGTCCATAAATTCGATGCTCTTGCTTTCAAGTAAGTTGACGACTTTGTCGATTTTAGCAACGATGATATTATAGAAAATATAAGCGAGGATGCCAACGAACAAACCGCCTACTGTAGTTACCATAGCTTCGTAGATACCTGCTGAAAGCAATTCAATATCAATATTGTTGCCTGCCATTGACATATCGTAGAAAGCACGAATCATACCGGTTACTGTGCCAAGGAAACCGAGCATAGGTGCTGCGCCAGAAATCATACCGATCAAAGCGACGCCTTTTTCTAACTTACTAACTTCCAAATTGCCCACGTTTTCAATGGCAGTCTGAATATCGCTGAGTGGCTTGCCGATACGAGAGATGCCTTTTTCAATCATTCTTGAAATGGATGTGTCGGTTTGTTTGCATAAGTCTTTGGCTTCTTCTAATTTTCCTTCAATGATGAAGTTGCGAATTAAATTCATGAAGTTGTCATCTCTTTTGGATGCTTTGTTGATGGTTATGAATCTTTCGCTGAAAATATAAACTGCTATTATCGAGAAAATAGCAAGAATAACCATAATCCAACCGCCTTCTTTGGCTAATTCCCATAAAGACAATCTTATTTCTTCTGCTTCCGGTGATGTTACAGCAACGTTTGTTGCTTGAATGAGAATGCTTGATAAATTCATGTTGTTTATTTTTTAACTTTTTATTATTAACTTGATCTTTTGAAAAATATTATAATTGTGGCAAACAAATGTTTCCAGATGAACTGTCTGATGATGCGCCAGTTACAGACGATAACACATTGATTTTTCCTTCTAGTTTTAATGTTCCCAAAAATGCGAATATCAACGCTTCCTTATAATCAATAATCATCGTATCAGGAATCACGATTTCATGTTTGCTCATTTTTCTGATGCGTTCAATGAGGAAATTATTTTTCGCGCCGCCTCCAGTGATGAGCATCTTCGATTTCTCTAAGGAATCTGTCGCTTTAACAATTTGACAGGCAATATGTTCTGTCGCTGTTGCCAATAAATCCTTTACTGGTAATGCAGAACTGTCGATGATTTCGTGCTGATATTTCTCGAAAAATTCTCTGCCTAGAGATTTAGGTGCTTCTTTGTCGTAATAAGAATTGTCGTTAAAAATATTTAACAATTCTTGGTTGACATTGCCTTGGCGAGCGAAGTTGCCGTTATTGTCGTAGTCATATCCTAATTTGCTGGCTAAATAATTCAGCATTTGGTTTGCCATACAAATGTCGTATGCAATTCGTTGTCCGTCAATGTCGTATGATACGTTTGCGATGCCACCGATGTTAAGGCATATTGGGAACTCGGCGAAGAGGTATTTGTCGCCTATCGGCACTAATGGCGCGCCTTGACCGCCTTTTGTCACGTCTTCAGTCCTGAAATCGTTGATGGTAGTAATGCCTGTTGCATTCGCAATCTCCTGACCATTACCGATTTGTAAGGTGTATGATTTCTCTGGAGCATGGAAAATGGTGTGTCCGTGAGAAGCAATGAGTTTTGGGTCGAATTCATACTTCTTGATGAACTTCTTGGTTACAGTGCCAAGAAATTTTCCGTATTCTATGTCTAATTCTTTTAATTCTGCCTCGCTTTTGTTGAATGCCTCCGACAATTTGTTTTTCCATTCTTCAGTGTATGGAATGTTGCCTGCCTCGACAATCTGGAAGAACCATCTTTTGTTGTCGTGACTGAAGTTGACGTAAGCTATATCAACGCCGTCAAGCGAACTTCCTGACATTAAACCTATTACCTTGAAATCTTTCATAATTATAAAAGGTTAATGATTTTTCCTAAATGAATGCTGTTAGAACCTTTCACCAATATTTTTCTTCCTGAAATTTCATTCTGACTTATGTGACTGATAAGTTCGTCAACATTCAGGAAAGAAACGAAACTGTGATTGACCTTGCTGAATTCACTGCCGACAAGAATGACGTTGCTGAAATCAAGACTATTGATAAGGTTTATGATTTCCTGATGCTCGTTCAAGGATTCGTTTCCGAGTTCTTTCATGTCACCTAATATTAATAGGTGTTTGTCGTCGCTGATGTTTCTGAAGTTTTTAATGGCATTAGACATGCTTACCGGATTTGCATTGTAAGCGTCCATTACAATTTCGTTTTTGTCGCTCTTGATGAATTGTGAGCGGTTGTTGGTAGGGGAGTAGTCTTCTAAAGCTTTGATTATTAGGTCTGGTTCTACGTTAAAGTGACGCCCTGCAGTTATAGCAGCCATCACGTTTTCAAAGTTATAATCTCCTACAAGATTTGTTTTTATGACTTTTCCATCCCAATTTATTGAAAGATATGGGTTTGAAGACAAGATTTCAGCATTATGGTCGGCAGTGTTGTCTTTGCCGTATTTGACTGTTTTTAAGTCGTGCGCCAAATCCTTCAACAATTGATTGTCGTTATTTAAAAATACGGTTCCGTTTGTTTTTCTGAGATAATCGTAGAGTTCGTTTTTTGTTTTGACTACGCCTTCAAAACTGCCGAATCCTTCAATATGAGCTTTGCCGATATTTGTTATGATGCCGAAGTTAGGCTGTGCCAATGAGCATAACAATTCGATTTCTTTAGGATGGTTGGCGCCCATTTCAACGACTGCGATTTCTGTATCAGGCTTTATTTGAAGTAAAGTCAAAGGAACACCAAGATGGTTGTTGAAGTTGCCTTGTGTGTAAGAGATGTTGTATTTTTGAGACAAAACAGCAGATACCAATTCCTTGGTTGTTGTCTTGCCGTTAGTTCCGGTGATTCCGATTATCGGAGTGCCGCATTTCTCTCTATGTAGTTTCGCTAATTCCTGTAGTGCTGTCAAACTGTCGTCGACGATAAAAAGACGTTCATGTTGTGGAAGGTCTTTGCGGTCGGCGATTACGCATGCTGCAACATTGTCATTTGCGACTTGATAAGCGAAGTCGTTCCCGTCAAAATGCTCGCCTTTTAATGCTACGAAGACGCATCCTGGTTCCACTTTTCTGCTGTCTGTAGTGACGAGATATTTTTGGGAATAGAGTTGATATACTTTTTCTATGGTGTTCATTATAAGACCAAAAAAAAGCCGTCTTTTTTATGACGGCTTACATTATATAAAGTGAATAACTTATTTTGCTAATGCGCTGCCAATTTTATTCATGGCGCATCTGAAACCAACTGTTGATGATGCATCGTCTTCATCCATAAATCTACGTACTGAAGGACTTAAGTAGTAAGGACCATCATTCCAAGAACCGCCTTTGTAAACGCGTGACTTGTCAGAGATTAAAGTTGTCTTACCATATTCATACATTTGGTTTGTATATTTTTCTGGAGAATCTGAAGCTTTAGTCCAGTCGTTGCTTTCTTGGATTGTTGACATGAAGTCACCATCGCTGAAGTTCAAACTGTAAGCGTCTTCGCGCAATTGTCTGATTGAATCGTTGAGTTCTGCGTTGTCATGGAACAAGTCGCTGTTGTAGATGTTACCACGGAATGGGTTGTGGTCGTTGAAGTCTTCATAAGAAAGTGGACGATAGACGTCGAGTACCCATTCTGAAACGTTACCAGCCATATTGTATAAACCGTAGTCGTTTGGCCAGTAAGAGATGACTGGAGCAGGGAATGTAGCGCCATCGTTTAAGCTTCCGGCTACGCCCATATAGTCACCATTGCCTCTTTTGAAGTTAGCAACCATTGTGCCCATATAGTCAGGATGATTTGATCTTAAACCGCTTGAACTCCATGGGTAGACTTTACGTTCAACGATGTTTTCGTTTTCTGTGTTGCCGATGAGACCCAATGCTGCGTATTCCCATTCAGCTTCTGTTGGAAGTCTGTATTTTGGAAGGAGGATACCGTCTTCCATTTTTATTTTACGTACATCTTCTGCTTCTTTTTTAGCATCGCCGCTTTGTTGTGTAGTTTCTGCGTTTTCTGCAACTTCACCTTCTGCATTTTGTGTGTCAACTGTATTTTCGTTGTCTTTCTTTACAGCGCCTGTGTATTTGCCTGACAAGTAAGCATCTGTTGTGAAGTGATAATCTTTGGTTTGTTCGTTGTTGTATTCTAATACGCCAGCGTCAACTAATATTTTTTCATTGACTCTGTCTGAACGCCATAATGCATAGTCATTTGCTTGTTTCCAGCTTACGCCAACAACAGGATAGTCTCTGTATGCTGGGTGGCGGAAGTAAATCTCAACCATTGGTTCGTTGTATGACAAAGAACTGCGCCATACTAATGTGTCAGGAAGAGCGTTTTTGACTACTTCAGGATAGTCTCTGTAGACTCTTTCCAACCAATTGATATATTCAAGGTAATCTAAGTTGCTGACTTCAGTTTGGTCCATGTAGAATGATGAAACTGTAACTTGTCTTGGAGTGTTGTTCCATTCATAATAGACGTTTTCAAGAGTTGCACCGATTGTGAAACTACCACCTTCAATGGCTACAAGTCCAGGTCCTGTTGCTTGTTCCTGAGAATTGACAATGTAGAATCCGCCGTTGTCTGGGTTGTTGTAATCCCAACCTGTTGTACGTGATGATTGGTTGCTCTTGCATGATACTAACATCAAACCTACGAATAATAATGTTAGTAATGATTTGAAATTGATTTTACGCATATTTGAACTTTTAATATTATCTAAACTTCAAAAAAATTACAATATTGTTTCGTGAAACGAAATTCAGTGTGCAAGTATACGGATTTTTTTTAAATAATGCCAACAGAAAATCATTTTTTTTAAATATCTTTTTGATAATAAAAAACTAGCATTTTCGTTATGCTTTTGGTATATTTGCAAAATATTTTTTTTAGTTGTAAAGATGAACGTAAGTATTTGTAAAACAAAAGTATATTTCTTTTTATTGTTTCTTTGCTTAAATATTTCAGCATTGAAGTCGCAGAGTTATTCTGAAACTTTTCCTGTAGATATAAAATGGAAAGGGATTGAAAATCTGATTGTTAATTCTGATACGATAAAATATATATCGTTTGAAAATTCGGTTTGCAATGATTATCGTGTTGAGAATCCGATTTATAGATATTCATTTCCGATTCATTCCAATGAAGTGGAAATAGATCTTTTTATAGATAACCTGAAATTTGAGAGAGTTCCTGAAAATGAACTGCTTTTGCTTAAAACTGTAAATGATACTCTGCCTTCCTATAATTATTACATAAAAACATCTCGCAACGATAATAGTTTCTGCTTGGAGATAAATCCGTTTTTCAAAGAGAAAGATGTTGTTGTGCGCCTCCTTTCCTGTGATGTGCATTATTCTTTGAAAGGTGCCGAAAGAAAAGCTAATTATTATTCAGCAGACAATTCTGTACTTGCTTCAGGAAGATGGTATCAGATGTCATTGTCATCAACGGGAGTATATAAACTGACTTATTCGGAACTGGCGTCGATGGGCGTGCCTGTATCTTCAATAAATCCTAAAAATATTAGACTATATCATAATGGCGGCGGTGTCTTGCCTGTGATTAACAAGGATAAACGTCATGACGACCTTGTCGAGATTCCAATCTATGTCAGTGGTGAACACGACGGCTCATTCGATACCCATGACTATATTATATTCTATGGCAGAGGACCGGTGACATGGCAAAATGTTAACGGAGTTTATGAAAAAATAACCAATCCTTACTCCGATTATTCTTACGTCTTCCTGACTGTCGACTTGGGCGAGGGAAAACGAATTGAGAATGCTGAAAAGGTATCGGAAACACCTGATGTCGTCGTTAATTCTTTCCTTGATTATCAAATTGTTGAAGATGACGCATATAACCTTAATAATATGGGCGCGACATGGTATGGCGATAAATTCGATGCCTCTCTGTCTCGCAAATATTCGTTCAACTTCCCTAATCTTATAAAGGAAAAGAAGTGTAATCTCTTTTCAGAAGTGGCGTCGAGAAATTATTCAAGGTCTGACTTTATCTATAAGGCAAATGGCAGTCAGATATATAAACTCGCTTCTACAACTAATGTCTACGACGGTTTGTATGCGAGTATGCTGAAGACCGGCAATATTAAGTTTAATTCGGATAAGGACCAGATAGTTATAGATTTGACATATTCCAGGACGACATCTAATTCAACAGGATGGCTGGATTATATCAGCATCAATGCTTGGAGAGAGTTGAAGTTTACAGGAAAGATGATGCCGTTCAGAAATCCAGACTGTTTCAGTAGCGAGAAAGTCTATCGTTATGAAATAGCTAATGCAAATGCAAACATGCAGGTTTGGGATGTGACAAATCCGACAGAACCTAAGAACGTCAATCTGCAGCTGTCATCAAAAACAGCGACTTTCATTACTAAGGGAATTGAAAATAACGAGTTTGTCGCCTTTGACGGAAGTGATTACAAAACAGCGACTTTCGTCTCAATGGTCGCAAATCAGAATCTTCATTCAAAATATGATTTCGATTACTTGATAATCACGCATCCTGATTTTTATTCACAATCGGAACGTCTTAGAGAGATACATTCTCGTCTGGATGATTTGAAGATAGAGATTGTTACGCCACAACAGATTTATAACGAATTCTCATGTGGAGCGCAGGATATCACGGCGATACGAGATTATATAAGAATGCTTTACAAGAAATCTAATCAGAGGTTGAGATATGTCTTGCTTTTCGGTGATGCTTCCTACGATTTCAAGAACAAAAGCGGTCAGGTTTGTTTCGTGCCGTCTTACGAGTCTAAGATTTCATGTTCGAATTCTTGTGTCGTGACCGACGATTATTTCGTATGCCTCGATGATTATGAAGGTCAAATGGATAACACTTCCACGATAGATCTGGCAATTGGAAGAATGCCTGTTGCTACGCAAGAAGACGCTGATGCTATGCTTGATAAGATTGAGAGATACATAGAAATCAATGATGAAAGCGCGGGTCCGTGGCGTAAAAATATCACGTTTGTTGCTGATGATGACCAGACATATTATATGGCACATGCTGAAGAGTTAGAGCAGATTATAAGAGGAAATGGCGGCGAAGATGTCGATATTGACAAGATTTATCTTGATGCGTATCCTCAGATAGCTACTTCAAGCGGACAGCGTGCTCCGGAATGTAATGCTGCAATAACAAATCGCGTAGAACGTGGCGCATCCATAATTAATTATATAGGTCATGCCGGAGAAGTGGGTTGGTCTGCCGAAAGAATATTGACAAATGAAGATATCTTCTCTTGGAAAAACTCTCCAAAACTACACCTTATGATAACTGCATCCTGTGAATTCAGTCGTTACGATGACCATACAAGAACTTCCGCAGGAGAATATGTGTTCCTTAATCATAATGGCGGAGCTATCGCAATGATGACTACAGCGCGTGTCACTTACGGTAGTAATAGCATCAAACTGATGAGACTGTTGTATGAGCATCTCTTTGATATTGACGGCGGAAAATATATCACGATGGGAGAGGTTTATGTGCATGCAAAGCAGGTCGGTGACGAGAACTCGAAGGCTTATGTCTATTTCGGAGATCCTGCGCTACGTCTTAACTATCCGGAAAATGTCATAGAACTGACTTCTATAAACAATCAAGAGATAGACGATTTGAGCAGTGCTGATACTTTGAAAGCATTGCAGAACATTAATATAAAAGGTGTCGTTAATGATATGTTCGGAACGCATCTGTCTGATTTCAACGGCGTATTGCATATCGATGTTTATGATAAAGATGTGACATATAACACTTATGGTGATGAGACCAATAAGATTTCTTACAAATTGAGAAACAGCGTGATATATACTGGTAAGGCTGAAGTCAAAGATGGAAAGTTTTCTGCAGATTTCACTTTGCCGAAGGATATCAACTACAGTTTCGGAAATGGTTTGATAAGTTTATATGCATACAGCGACAAGACCGATGCGCACGGTTCGTTCTCTAATGTCATAGTTGGAGGTTTGAATGAAGATGCGGAAACTGATGATAATGGTCCAGAAATAAAATTGTATATCGACGATGAGAGGTTTGTTGATGGGTCGATGACAAATGAGAATCCTCTTCTTTTGGCATATATAAAAGATGAAAACGGAGTCAATACTTCAGGAGCAGGCATAGGACATGATATAATGGCAACGCTTTCTGGTGCAACGAATAAGGTGTATACCATCAACCAGTTTTATAATGCGCCACTTTCAAAAGATGACTACGGCGTGTTGTCGTATAAGTTTTATGGATTGAATGAAGGTGAACATACGTTGACATTCAAAGTATGGGATATTTATAATAATTCATCTACAGCGACAATTCGTTTTAATGTTGTGAAAGGTAAGGTTATCAACATTGAAAATGTGGCCAACTATCCTAATCCGATGACAGATTACACTAATTTTACTTTTGAACATAATCAGAAAGATAATGATATTGATGTCGTTGTGAATATTTATGATGTTATGGGTCAGTTGGTTAAGACGATAACAGAACGCCGTTACGGAACGACAGTGAGAATTGAACCTGTAAAATGGGACGGCAGGTCTGATGACGGATCTCCTTTAAGTGCGGGGATTTATGTGTATAACGTGACTGTTAAAAACGCACAAGGAGAAGAAACATCGGGATATTCTAAATTGATAATTAAATAATTATTATCTTTGCAAAGATTTTTTTCAAATTTGAAATAAAAGTACAATAATATTATTTTCACCACGTTAATTGAACAATCATTTATATAAGAATATGAAAAGAATTAAAATTTTTACTTTGTTGTGTTTGGTGCTTTTTGCAACTTATGGTGCAAAAGCTCAGGAAAGTGCTGATAAGGTCTTGGGACAGAATTTGGATTATAACGTGATATCTACTGCTGTTCCTTTTATGCTGATCGCTCCGGATGCTAGATCTTCAGCTATGGGTGATGTCGGCGTTTCTACATCTCCAGACGTTTACTCAATGCATTGGAACCCTGCAAAATATGCATTTATCCAAGACGATTTTTCAATAGGTTTGGCATATAGCCCTTGGCTTAGAGAGTTGGTCAATGATATGAACATTGCTTACTTGGGCGTTTCAAAACGCGTCAGTCCTAAGTCAACAGTAGCAGCAACATTGCGTTACTTCAGTCTCGGCGAACTCATATTTACAGACGACGCCAATATCAATTTAGGAACATATTCTCCAAACGAATGGGCAATTGATGTCGCTTATTCTCGTAAACTCGGCAAATATATCTCAGGTGCTGTCGCTGGTCGCTTCATCTATTCAAACTTGACACAAGGAATAGCCGATTATTCTAAAGCAGCAATCTCTGTCGCTGCCGACATCGCAGTTTATTACACAAGACCAGTAAACTGGTTCAAAACTATCGACGCTGACTTCTCATGGGGTGTGTCAATCAATAATATCGGTTCAAAAATGAATTACAACGAAGCAAGTTTGGAAAAGGATTTCATTCCAACAAACTTACGCTTAGGTCCAACATTGAAACTCAATATCGACGATTACCACTCATTGGCATTCTCTGTAGATATTAACAAATTATTGGTTCCAACACCTCCAGTTTATTTGACAGACTCAGTTACAGGTGCTGTTGTTTTTGAAGACGGCGAACCTGTTATAGCAGCAGGCAAAGATAATAACGTTGGTCCAGTACAAGGTATGATTCAATCATTCTATGACGCTCCAGGCGGATTCAGCGAAGAAATAAAAGAATTCACATTAGGCGTCGGCGCAGAATATTGGTACAACAACATCTTCACAGTTCGTACAGGTTTCTTCCACGAGGCTAAAATGAAAGGTAACCGTCGCTACTTGACATTCGGTGCTGGCTTGCACTACAATGTATTCAATATCGACGTCTCTTACTTGGTGCCAGTTAATAACACTGCAACATCAGGTTCAAATCCTCTCGAAAGCACACTTCGCTTCAGCTTGACATTCAACCTCGACAAATGGGGAAAGAACACAAAATTAGAATCAGTTAATTGATTTCAATATAATCAAAATAAAAACTCCGGGTATCATATGATGCTCGGAGTTTTTTTATAGTTAATAGTTAATAGTTAATAGTTAATAGTTAATGGTTCTTAGTTCTTAGTTCTTAGTTCTTAGTTCTTAGTTCAATCTTACAAAAGATTTCCCGACTCTTTTGTCTTCGTAAATAATCTGAAGATGGAATATTCCTTTTTGCAATGTGCCGCAGTCAATTCTCAATTTCTCGTTTGATGTATCATTGTTAATTTCCATTAACATCTGTCCTAAACTGTTATAAACCTCAATCTTGCTTATTCCTTTACTTTCAATAAATAAGACATCTTTAGTAGGATTTGGATATATGCTAAGTTCGTCATTATCTAAATTACTTTTAACATATATGTATCCTTCGTGACGATAATGGTCTTGCTTGGTTGCCACGACTTTGATTTTACCTTCTTTAAAGAATGGTTTTATGTTGACAATAGAATCTTCGTTGAATAATGTCGCGATTAGTTCTCCGTTGACAGAAAATGCGACTCTTGTCATGTCGTCTTTTTTTATGGCGAAAGAAGAGCAATCTGTTGAAATTTCTTTAGGATAAGAAATGTCGATTTCTTCAGGCATCTCGGTGTTTAATTGCAGGAATGCATCGCCGAAGTAATGAAAGAGGTTGTATGTCACATTCTTGTTGAATTCAAATTCCGGCCAAGACGATTGTTTCAGAAAATATTTTCCGTATGAATTGGCGAAGGCTGGGTATTTGAAGTTCGTATTATTGTTGCCATAATCAGGCATGAAGTCGTTCCAAAGATAATCGTAGACGCCCCAGACATAAGTGTCGTTGACGAAAGAATATGATGTTTCAGAGGCAGCGATTATTGCAACGCAGCCGTTTTCTGTACGCATAAAATGTTCTGCGAAACAATCGTCATCGCCTTCACCGTAACGGAAATTACCAGTCCTGCAATTCGTCGACATCACGAAAGTGAGATCTTCATTATTTAATTTATTTATTTCGTTGTTAGAAAAATAAGGCTTCGTCCACGCCTGATATTGCCCGTGACCTCGGTATTGAACCAAGAACGTACCTTTATTAATTAATTCACAAATGTCTTTGTTATTTCCGTTCCAATCGTTTAAATGACGTAGGTCGGAAGGAATGTAATTCAATCCATCAGGACCGAAATAATCGATTATGACGTCAGTGTTTTTTGCTTTTGACCAGATTGAATCAGGGATGCCTGCAAAGAGCGAACTCTGACGGTTAGGATGTTTGTTTATCTTTTCAAAATAACCAGCGATGACTTCAGAACTGAGGTGAAACCAGCGCGATTCGTCGTAACTCATAACCATGAGAGGTTTGTCGTAATAATCTGGATTAGTAGAAGGATTACGTTCGTAACGCATTGTTTTCTTCACCATAATTTCCGCTTGTTGAGCATTCGCTGCTGGCATACGAGCGATGACGATTTCCGGAAGATTGTCGTTGTTGAAGTCGACGAGTTTGTTGTCGGCGAGATAAGAATGTTTGTCAGGATGATCGTTGAGGTAGAAGGAACTTATTCCTTTTGTGGCATCGAGATTATAATCCCCGAAAAGGAGGATAGCGGAAGGAGAGAGGCTCCAGTTTTTGTAAATGTTGTTAAAATAATTTCTGATGTTTACGGGAAAGTTATCGCCGATTTCATTCAGACTTACGACTTTAGTCAAGATGCCTTGTTCGTTTCTGAATCGAGCCAGAGTGTCGGCCCATTGTTGGATGCCGCTGTTGTTCGGGGTAACGATGAGATATTGGCAGCCTTCGAGATTATTGTCTAAAATATTTTTAACACGACTATCGTAATCGCTGAAATCCTGACAAAAGGAATACGATGTCAGGAGAGATAATAATATTATGAGCAGCGATTTTTTCATAACGCAAAGATAGTGTTTTTTTGAACTAAGAGCTAAGAGCTAAGAACTAAGAACTAAGAACTAAGAACTAAGAACTGACTTATAGACTTATAGACTTATAGACTCGGTGTCTTGGTGTCTCGGTGACTTTTAAAAAAACATTAACATAAATTCTTAATAAAGACCAGAAAAATGTTAAAAAAGAAAAGATGAGGCGATTTTGTGGTGGCAAGACTTTATCGTTTTATATTGTTTGTTATAACTTTGCAATGAGTAACCAAAGTGAAGTTAAATTTATGGAACAAAATATGTCAAACGATAATAAAAAAAACATTCGTCTGAACTTTCTTAAGGGGAGTCAATCTCACAGTCCTTCTCAGACGAATGTTGATGCAAAAGTACAAATAAATATTGAGACGGCGATACCAAAACTAGAAAAAATTGCTCAAAAATATGTTGGAATTATAAACCCTCAAGGATTTCTTACAGATTTAAGAATAGCTTTGGGTATTCCTGATTCTCAAGGTGTAAGTAAATACGGAGAGGTTCTGATTTTTAAAGAAGATGTTTTTTTCTTAAAGGCGTCGTTGAGAATTACAAATCACCAAGCTAATGCAAAACAATATATTATTCATGATGCTAATTGTGAATATAATTTAAGTATTGTCGTGAGGCGAGAAATGAGAAGAAACACCTTTAAACCGCATGACGATGTTCGACTTGATGAATATGTTTATTATGGGAAAAGAATGGCGAAAGTCGAAAATCCATTAACACAGATTATCAATAGCATTATTGGATTTCTACAGACTGGTGTATATGAAGATACTACTGGAATTGCATTTAGAAATACATCGCCGAACCTTGAATTCTGAACTTTTAACCCTGAACTCTGAACTCTGAACTCTACACTGACTTATAGACTTGGTGTCTCAGTGACTTTAAAAAAAAAGTCGCACAATAGTGCGACTCCTTATCTAATTATGCATTATGCATTATGAATTGTCTTAAACAAGTCCTGCGAAGCCCATAAATGCCAAAGCTAAGATACCAGCTGTTACTAATGCGATAGGCACTCCTTTCATTCCGTTAGGAACGTCGGATAATTCGAGTTGCTCGCGTAAGCCTGCGAAGATAACCAATGCTAATGTGAAACCGACGCCGTTTGATAATGCGTACATCGCGCCTTCTAACAAACCGAAGTCTTTTTGTATCACAAGGATAGCGACACCGAGTACGCAGCAGTTTGTTGTGATGAGAGGCAAGAATACGCCTAATGCTGCATATAATGAAGGACTTATCTTTTTCAAAATGATTTCAACCATCTGTACCAATGCTGCGATAACCAAGATGAATGCTATGGTTTGCAAGAATCCTAAGTTAAAAGGATTTAACAGATAGTGCTGGATTAACCATGTCACGATTGTCGCTAAAGTTATGACGAAGATAACGGCTGCACCCATACCTAATGATGTCGATATCTTTTTTGATACGCCGAGGAAAGGGCATATTCCGAGGAATTGTGTCAAAACGATGTTGTTGACGAATATTGCGGAGATAAAAATTATCAAGTATTCCATATCTAAATATCTTTAATTG
>JAZOSA010000056.1:0-14895 GCA_045656905.1 Bacteroidales bacterium | reverse complement strand
GGACAACAGATTTTTTAGCAATCAGTTTTCAGCTTTTAGCTTTCAGTATTTTTCTACTGACTACTGACAGCTGATAGCCGACAGCTAATTTTCAATTTTCCATTTTCAGTTTTCATTTTTTACACATAACCTCTTGACAATTAGAAAAAAAGTAGTATTTTTGCACCGTTTTTTTCAAGTCCTTTGAAAAAACATTTAAAATTGCTAATAAACTTAAACTGAAGAGATTGTCATCATTACTTTGTAATGGTGTGCTTTTCGGTTTTTTTGTTTTTAGGCGTTTTATATCGTTCTTTTGAATAACATCATTTTTTAAATATTTTTTAAATGAAAAAGAATTTTATTTTTAAAATCGTCCTTGCATGTCTATTTTTATGCATCAGCTTAAATGCAAGAACACAGACAACAGCCTACGAGACTTATCTTAGCGAAGGCATTTTCACCCAAACCACCGCACCAACAGGTGAAGTACGTTTTCCTGCTGAATTTGAACCAGTACAATCCGTAATGGTTGCATACCCACTCGAACTCCCTTGGGAATTACTTCAAAGAATATCTAATTTAGAAGATTGCAAACTCATCACTGTTGTTAACAAAAGAAAAACAAGTTCAACAATTGATGATATTAAAACTGAATATACCACTAATGGCGTCAATATTGACAATTGTGAGTTTATTGAAGCTGGAATTAACAGCCATTGGATTCGCGATTTCGGTCCTTGGTATGTTTTCAACGGAAAAGAACCAGTCATCGTAGATAATATTTACAACCGTTCTTTTGTTGACGACGACAGTTATCCTATCGAAAACCCTACATACAACAATACAAGATGGTATGATGATAAGTTCGCAGCGGAATATGCTAACAACAACAGCGTTCATTTGTATGGAATGGGAGTAATTCACACTGGAGGCAATATGATGCAAGATGGTCGTGGCGTCGGAGTTTCCGACCTTATCGTCCACACTCAGAGTGAGACTTTTGCTGGTATTTCCAAAGAAACCGTAAACCAAAGAATGAACGATTACCTCGGCATTGACACTTATCATGTAACCATCGACCCTCAAGGCGATTATATCGCTCACGTCGACTGCTGGGGAAAATTCCTCGCTCCTGATAAGATTATCATTGCAAGAGTTCCATCAACTCACGAACAATATAGCGCATACGAAGAAGTAGCATCTTATTTTGCAAGCACAAATTGTTGCTGGGGATATCCTTATAAAGTCTATCGCGTTGATATTCCTGTAACAAATAAGAGTGAAATTAAAACTTACAACAAAATTGCTCCTTACACTAACAGTTTAATTGTAAATAAAACCGTCTTTGTACCTATAAGTTCTCTTACTTCTAGTGAATACAATAATGCGGCACTTCAAGTTTACAGAGATGCAATGCCAGGTTATGAAATCGTTGGTATAAACTATGTTATAGAAGATGCTGAAATGGGTGATTATAGCGGTTGGAAAAACACCGATGCTCTTCACTGCCGCACACGTGACATCATGGACTTCAACATGCTTTTCGTTGACCATAGAAATGTTTTGTTCGGCGAGCAAACTTATCAAGAATCTTATCCTATCACAGCTAAATTCATAGCTTACAGCGGCAACAATATCACATCTACACAGTTACATTACAGCATCAACGACGGTGCTTATCAGACTGTAACAATGACAGCCACAGGCAATGCTGACGAATATGCAGCCAACATCACCGGACATAACAACGGCGATGTTATCAAATATTATGTAACAGGCGAAGATGCTTCTGGCAAAACATGCGTACAACCACAATTCGGTGAATTAGAACCTCATACATTCACAGCTGGAGAAGCTTCAGATGAAGAACCAGAACAACCAGCTCAACCTGTATTAGACATTACAAAATATTACCGTATAAAAACTGCTAGCGGAACTGGTTATCAATATTTGACCATTTTTGATCATACATCCAATCCTCTTGGAACTTATGGCGGTGTTGGCGTTGCTATGTTGGATGAAGACAATGCCGGACAAATGTTCAAACTTGAAGACGCTGGCAATGGCAAATATTATCTTAAATCCGCAGATGGTTATTATATCTATTGCCAAACTTGGAATGTTGATGCAATAGACGGAACCCAAAAATCAGCATTATGGGGATTTTCTGAAAACAACTTCGAGTTACAATGCGACAATGGATACTTCAAAGTTGAAAACGTAAGTGGCAACAACTATGTATTCTGCAACGAAAAGAAAACACGTGCTACTATTGCAACATGGAGTCTTGAAGAAGTTCCTCTCAGCGTGACAATATCAGCAAATTCTACTTCTGTAACAGTAAACGAAATCGTACAACTCAATGCTACTGCAATAGGCGGCACAGGCAACTACACTTACAGCTGGTCTCCTGCAACATCTTTTGCAGATGCAACTATTGCAAACCCAACATTCACTTCAGCAACAGCAAGCGATTATACATTCACTTGTACAGTTACAGACAACGGAGAAACTGCTACTTCTAATACTATTACTATTACAGTAAACGAAACACAACAAGGAGGTGATACAGGCAGCGATGTTGTGACAATAGGTGATGTCACCGCAAGCACAACTTCATCTATGATTCCTATCTATACCTACTACAGCAAAAGTATTAGTCAATCGTACTATCTTAAAGATGAAATAGGAAAAGATAAAGGAACTATCTCTAGCATTGCATTCCACACTGCTACTGGAGACTTCCCATGCGAACGTACTATTTCTATATATATGAAAAATACAGATGCTAGTTCTTTTGCCGACAAAAATATGATAGCAATGGAAAATGGCGATCTCGTATTTAATGGTCCTGTAGTATTTGCATCCAACCAATGGGTTACAATAGATTTAGGCACAGATTTTAGTTATAACGGCAACAATATATTATTGTGTGTATATGACGAAACTGGTTCTTACATTGATTATGCAGACTTCAAAACCTTCGCTGATAATAGCGGTAACAGAACTAGATATCAACATGGCAGTGCATCAAGCAATTTTTCTCCTATAGGCACTCAAATTTCTGGAAAAAGTGATGCTTATGCAGTTCCTCTCATCCAATTCACATTTGGTGCAGCACAAGTAGATCCTATCACAATCTCTGCTAATCCTTCAAAAGTTGTTGTTGGAGATGAAATCAACTTCACTGTAATGCAAGGTTCAACAAATGTTACAACTTCTGCTAAATTCTATATCGGAAACGACGAAATCAGCAATCCTTATACAACAACATCTGCTGGAACATTCACTGTACGCGCTGAAAAAGATGGTTTAACATCTGAAACAACAATTACTGTTGTAGAACCAAATCCTATAGATCTTTACGTCACACCTTCAGAAGCTATCGTTGGTCAAAATATAAAATTCATAGTAACACAAGTTGATATCAATGGTACAGAACAAGACGTAACAAATGATTCCAGATTCTATATTGTAGAGACAGATACAGAAGTATTATCAACTTATACAACAGAAACTGCTGGAACATTTACAGTACGCGCTGAAAAAGACGGTTTGACAACAACAGCAACATTCACCGTTGTGGAACCTATCGTTCTCACAGCAACTCCTTCTAATGTTACTGTTGGAGACGAGATAAACTTCACCGTAATGCAAGGTTCAATAGATGTTACAGCTAACAGCAAATTCTATATTGGAACAAACGAAATCAGCAATCCTTACACAACAACGGATGCAGGAACATTTACAGTACGCGCTGAAAAAGACTACTTGAATGCTGAAACAACAATTATCGTAAACGAAGCACAACAAGGTGGAGATACAGGCAGCGATGTTGTGACGATTGATGGAACTGGAGGAAATTACACACAAACTGAAGCTAGAATTCCAGTTGATATTTACAATTGCGTAAGTTTATCTCAACAATATTATACAAAAGAAGAAATTGGAAAAGATAATGGAAACATTACACATATAGCATTCCATACAAATACCAACTGGTCTAATGATGGCAATACTCGTTCCATTAAAATTTATATGAAAAACACTCAAGAATCTTCTTTTGCAGAAGAAAAGATGGTACAATTATTATCAACAGATGAAGTTTTCAATGGAAGTGTTACATTTACTAACGACAGTTGGATTACAATAAAATTGGACAAAACTTTTACATATGAAGGAAATAATTTATTAGTCTGTGTAAATGATATAACCACAAACCACACAGACAATCAAGCTACTTTCAAAACATTTGAATACGGCACTAATCCTTATAGAGCTTATTGTATTACTAGATATGCTAATAATCACAAAGTTTCACCATACGATCCAACACAAAGCATTAGCGTTACTAAAACTGAGCATAAATTTGCGAACGTCCCATTCATCCAATTAACTTTCGGTGATGCAGGCACAACTCCAGATCAACCAGAACCAGAAAACCCAACAATTTCTGTTGATAAAACAAGAATTGAAGCAGACGGAACAGACTATGCTACTTTCACAGTAACTCCTGCAGATGCTGAAATATATTGGTATAAAGGAACTGAAACTGCTAAGAAACTTGATGGAAACAAATTCAACACAAGCATTCATGGCACATATAGTTTCTACGCCAAGAAAGATGAACTTGTTTCAGAAACCATCACTGTTGAAGCAGTTGCAAATGATTTGACAATCACTCCTTCTGTAAACACTATCGTCGCTGACGGCATCGAGGAAGTCACTTTCTCGGTAACACAAGTTGACGTTAACGGCACAACACAAGATGTAACAAATAAGTGTACATTCAAAATCAACGGCACTGCAATAACAGACAACACATTCTTCACCAACAGAGCTGGGGATTATACTGTCACTGCAACAAAGAACAGTAAGGAAACTAGCGCACAAATCACAGCAACAGCATTAAGCGGCGAAGAAAACGTAGTGTTGATAGACGGCAACGTAATGCAACCTTCAGAAAACACAACTATTTATACTGTTCCTGTCAACAACTACGACAATTACGGTGTTTCACAACAATATTATACAAAAAATGAAATCGGAAAAGACGAAGGCATTATCACATATATAGCATTCAAGACTGCAAAAGATGCGGGAACATATATCCGTGACATTGAAATCTATATGGCAAACACAGATGAGTCAGACTTCGGAAGTGGCAAAGTCATGAAACAAATGACTAATTTGGTTTATTCAGGCGAAGTTCAATTCTCATCTAACTCTTGGATCAAAATACCATTGACTACTGAGTTTACATATACAGGCAACAATATCTTAGTCTGTATCAATGACAAAACAGGCAGTCAAATAGACCCATTAACATCACATTTTGACACTTACGCCAAAGGTTATAACGACAACTTCAGGACTCTTTACAAGAGTGGTGCTACAGCTTTAGATCCTACATCTGAAATAGCCGATGCTAGAGGTATCGGATTTACCCCATTCGTAAAATTCACTTTTGAGCAAGAACAGCCTATAGCACTTGAAGGTTCTAAGCAGATAATAAAAGCCGACAATTCTGACATTATCAGATTTACAGTAACACAAGGTGTCAACAACGTCACTGATAAAACAGAAATCTACGTAGAACAATACGAAGGCACTACAACAATAAATACAACTGTACTCGATGCTACTACAGGATATTCATTCACCACTACAAATGCTGGCAATTATAGAGTTTACGCAAAGAAAGGCGATTTGACATCTAACTATGTAGAATTCACCGCTATACAACCTATAATACTTACTGTTGACAAGACAAGCATCATCGCTGACGGAAGCGACGCCGCAACCTTCACATTGATGCAAAACGGTGTTGACGTAACAACAGCAGACGGAACTATAATCTATGTAGGTGATGAAGTTATAACAAACACATTCACAACTACAATAATGGGTACATATATCGCCTATGCAACAAGAGACGGCATCAGATCAAATGGTATAGAAATCATAGTCAATGACAAAAACTACGAAGGCAGTGAAGGCGTTGAAGGCGGCAGCGAAAACGAATACTACAACGGCGACGGTTCTATAACATACAACAAAGGACAAGACAACGAATACACCTTGATTGCCAAAAAAATAAACAACACAACCGCTTATATAAAACAAGACAACGTAAAAGTCAATGTTACTGGCGACTACTATTGGAGATATGACCAAAACAAGCCACAAGCAGCAACAATCTTGACTATACCAGAAAAGATCTTGTTCGGCGATGAATGGATCACAATCACTAAGATTGACGACTTTGCATTCAGCGACAAATGCGACATATCCGAAGACGGACGCGACTGTTTTGAACCGGGCAACCCATTGAACAGCAATTTCACTGGCATTATAATCCCAAGTACAATAACAGAAATCGGAACATATACATTTGGTTTCACTATAGAAGAATACGTTATTTGTTTCGCAAAGACACCTCCTGCATTGAGCAAAACTACAGTCAACAATCCATTCTATAAGAGCACATACGACAATGTCATCCTTTATGTTCCTGCCGAATCTATTGAAGATTATAGAAATGCTCCTGGTTGGGGTAGTCCTTTTATGGGTGGAGACGAATATTACTTCAAGAACATCTATCCTATCACAATGCCTACTTATGTAGAAAAGGAAACAGACGACCTTAGCTGGGATAATGCAGACAACTGGAGAACTTATGTCAAAATTGACGAAGATAATTACGAAGAGCGATATGGTGTAATGCCATTAGAAGGCGAAGATGTATTGATAGATGGAAATGTTAGAATCACAGAAGAATGTGTTGCAAATGTTGGCGCTATCCATATCATCTCTGGTTCTATCACTATAGCCGACGGCGGACAACTCATCCATACCAACGCCGGCGTAGCTGTCACATTAGAAAAAGATATTATAGGATATAATGAATCAACATCACCAACAAGTTGGTACACCATCAGTTCTCCTCTCTTCTCCTCTATAAAGGCAAGCAGTGTTGTCAACTTGTTAGAAAACGAATACGACCTGTATCGTTACGATGAACCAACACACTATTGGGACAACATTGAAGACTTGGAAAACTTAGAAGGTCCTGTCAGCATCTGGAACTTATTAGACGCTGGTCGTGGTTATCTCTACGCAAACCAAGAAGATGTGACATTACAATTCAAAGGTATTGCAAACCACATAGGTGGAACTTATACCTTGACAAGAGAGGCTTGGGATGGAGTGCTGTTAGGATTCCACCTCGTAGGTAACCCATTCACACACGACATCTATATGAATAACGCATTCAACACCACAGCCACTTTGGCAGATGGATACTATATCCTTTCAAATACAGGTGCTTGGAGCGTTAAGTTAGGCAGCGACGAACCTATCAAACCATGCCAAGGCGTACTCGTAAACGCTGCTCAAGAAGGCGAATTGACAATCAATAAGAAAGTCGGTCCTGCAGCACAGACAAGAAGCAGAGCAAACAACGAATTCTTAACAATTTCTGTTGCTAACAAAAATTATGAAGACGTAACTTATGTTTCATTTGATGCAATAACACCACTTGAAAAAGTAAACCACCAGAACAAAGACATTCCTATGGTTTACATCCCAATGGAAGAAGCAATCTACGCCATTGCAGCAATGGAAGACGATGTCAAGGAAATCCCTGTAGCATTCGAAGCAAAGACAATGGGACAATACACCATCAGCGTCAAGGCCGAAAACTGCGAGTTTGAAAGCATGTATCTCGTCGACAGAAAGACTGGCGTAGAAACAGATTTATTGCTTGAAGACTACACATTCTTGGCAACGACAACAGATAATTCTGAACGTTTCACCATAAGATTAAACGACAATAGTTCTGACAACGAAGACTTCATCTTCATCAACAACGGTGAGATTATCATCAATAAGATTGAAGGTAAAGGCGTATTACAGATCTTTGATGTAATGGGACGTTATATCTCTCATTCTGAAGTAAGTGGTTCTGCAAACATCTCAACAGAGGCATTTACAAGCGGAGTTTACATCATCCGCATGACAGACGATAACGGAATCAAAACACAAAAAGTGGTATTGTAATAATTTTATTTAGAAACGTAAAAAGATTTTAGCAATGAAAAAGATAATAACAACAATAGCAATAATATTAGTTTTAGGTTCTACTGTCAATGCACAATCCGACGGATTCTTCTCACAACAGAGTTTCATAGAATACCGTTCCTCTAGCGACAATATGTACACAGAATTACCAAGAATACCAGACCATGGTTTGACAACCAACCAAAACGCCCCTCTCGGTTCAGGATTATTGATCTTGGCTAGCATGGGATTGGCATATGGAATGAAGAAAAAATTGAAAACTGAAAATTGAAAGTTGAAAACTAGCTGACAGCAATCAGCTATCAGCTGTCAGCGAATTCATAATTAGGGACGATGATAAAACATCGTCCTTTTTTTGTAGAGATGTCGTATTTTTTTTGATTTTCGTAGAGACGTCACCCTGTGGCGTCTCTCATCCCGTGGCGTCTCATGACATAATTTTTTGAGACGTCGTATTTCAATCTTTTTGAGACGTCGTATTTTTTTGAGACGCCACAGGGGTGACGTCTCTACAGGGGGGGGGATTATGCATATTCATCTTCTTCCCATTTGCAGATATTGTTATTTATATAATGTTCTTTGGTGATGAATTCTGCATAATCTCTGATGATTCTGTCGTGAAAGCGAGATTGCCACATAAATGGTATATCGTTGTCCCTTGCGTATTTTGTGATGAAAGATTTGAACCTAGAGATGATATGCGACAATCTTCCGCATTTATTTGCAATATGTTGCATCATCTCGTTGACATCTCCATCGACATTTATCTTTTTGTTTTCTTTGGAGTATCGCTCAACGGCAATAATCATATGTATGTGATTAGGCATGACTACGTGTGACAATACTGCTACGTCATCACAGAATAAATGTAAATCTTTCAGATAAGCATCTGCAAAAATACCAATCTTAGATAATATCATTTCTTTATTTATTATCTCTCCAAAATAATGGACTCGTTTATCCGTACATATAGTAATGAAATAATAACCGATGTTATAGTGATGCCACTCAGCACGAGCTGATGGGATTCTGTATTTATTCCTAAAAATATCATTTGACATATTTTTAAAATTTTGGATTTATCTACCAAACTATGTAGAGACGTCACCCCGTGGCGTCTCATGACATAATTTTTTGAGACGTCGTATTTTTTGAGACGCCGTATTTTTTTGAGACGCCACAGGGGTGACGTCTCTACTTGCCCCAACTTTCTCTGTCGAGGCTTCGGTATTGAATTGCTTCGGCGAGATGTTCCGGTTTTATGACATCAGAAGCGGCGAGGTCGGCGATGGTTCGCGACACCTTCAATATCCTATCGTACGCCCTTGCTGAGAGGTTCAGGCGATCCATAGCATCTTTCAACAATTTAGAACACTGCTCGTCAAGGACGCAGTGCTGCTGTATCAGTTTCGAGTTCATCTGCGCATTAGAGTGTATGTTTGGAATATCGGCGAAGCGTTCCGTCTGTATCTTACGAGCCCGCATCACTCGCGCTCTTACCTCGCAGCTCTTCTCCCCTGCGTTTTTCTTCGACAGTTCCTCAAAAGGCACGGGCACCACTTCCACATGAAGGTCGATTCTGTCTAATAAAGGTCCTGATATTCTATTAAGATACTTCTCCACCGTACCCGGCTGGCAAGTACATTCCTGTGTCGGGTGGTTATAGAATCCGCAGGGACAAGGATTCATCGCTGCGACGAGCATAAAGTTGGCTGGGAATTCGATTGTCTGCTTTGCTCTTGCTATCGTCACCATCCTATCCTCCATCGGCTGCCGCAGCACCTCTAGTACGTTACGTTTAAATTCCGGAAGTTCGTCGAGGAAGAGGACGCCGTTATGCGCCAGAGAAATTTCCCCGGGTTGAGGATAGGCGCCGCCACCGACGAGCCCAACGTACGACGTTGTATGATGCGGACTTCTGAAGGGGCGAGTCTTCAGAAGCGACAGTCCGTTGCCCACAAGACCGACAACAGAATGTATCTTCGTCGTCTCAAGAGCTTCACGCAATGTCATAGGCGGCATAATAGTAGGCAGACGCTTCGCAAGCATAGTTTTGCCGCTACCTGGACTGCCAATGAGAATCACGTTATGAGATCCAGCCGCCGACACCTCAAGGGCGCGCTTGATATTTTCTTGTCCTTTTACGTCAGCGAAATCGAAAGCGTATATATCATCGTCAGCTTCGTCATATCTGGAAATCTCTATCGGCTTCATCATAGAAGCACCATTAAGAAATGTGATGACTTCCATGATATTATTCACGCCATACACTTCAATATCTTCTACCACTGCTGCTTCCTTTGCGTTATCCATCGGAAGTATGATGCCTTTGAAGCCATCTTGCATTGCACGTATTGCAATAGGAAGCACGCCTCGTATCGGGTTGAGACTGCCATCAAGAGAGAGCTCTCCCATAATGACGTATTTATCAAGAAGTTCAACGCTGACTTGTTCCGAAGCTGCCAATATCGCTATAGCAATAGGCAAATCATACGAAGACCCCTCCTTTCTAATATCAGCCGGGGCCATATTGATGGTAATCTTCTTCTTAGGATATTTAAGATTATTGTTATTCAAGGCAGCTTCTATCCTCTGCTGACTCTCTTTGACAGCACTGTCGGGCAGACCGACGAGGAAAAACTGCACTCCTCTGTCAATATTGACTTCAATAGTGACAGTAATAGCTTCAATGCCATTCAAGGCACTTCCAAAGGTTTTTACTAACATGGTTTTTGGTTTTAAATTAAGCTGTCAGTTGTCAGCTGTCAGCCATCAGTTTCAGTTATCAAATTAGGATGTCACTTCAACAAACTCAGTGACCCAAAGTTCTTAGTTCTTAGCTCTTAGTTCATCTCAAAGGTTTATACTGTGAATTTTGGAATATCTGCTGAACGTCATTGTTTTTCAGCAAGTCTTGCAGACTGACTTCATTATGCATCATATAAGAACGTATGATTTGCAATCCGATATACTCGCCGAGACGTGCCGGTGCTTCTTTAGAAAATGCCTGTGTGAAAGGACCGTCACCGAAGAAATTACGGAATGTCATCATATCATTTTCATACAACATATTATTTCCTACCATTGCTGCCCAGACATCAGCTTCGTATTGTTTTACCCATTGCGTCTGCTTTGAAGAATAACCCATCAACACTGAATCTGGCAAAGATGGATTCATCGCCTCAATGAAATACAATTGCTTACCCGCACTTATCATTCCCGACAAGACATCTTTTTGTGCGATACGTCCAGCAAAGAAATTATCGTAAAAAGCTTGTGCCAAGTCGCGTGTGATATATGACGGATGGCATCGTACAGAACGATATCGAGGCATACCTATATAATCATATAACTTACCTTCATTGCCGAGATAATAATCCATACTTATCAAAATGCCATCAGGTTGTATCATAATCGCTGGCATTTCATAATCAATGCCAGAAACATAAAAATACGTCTCCGGAATTTCAATGCCTGGATAATAATAATTCAAATGCTGATACACCGACTTTATATCTTCTGTCAGTTCTGCGTCATCGGAAAACTTCTCCTGCACAATATCATTGAGTCTTATACAGAATGTGTCCATTGCAAAAGACTTGAGATACGATACCGCTTCTTCATTATCAAGGTCTCCGCCCAAGAAAATCAAATAGTCCTCTTGGATTGACTTCAAACCATTTATAAAATCCGCAGTGTCGATGGAAAACAAGGCTTCATTATATTTTTTAATTGTAAGCTCCTGCGGATCAAGATTCTCATAATGGACCTGCAACTTATCTTTATGCGTCTTTGTTTTCTCACAAGATAAGGTTACAAAGACCATACACAAGACCAATAACTTAAAAAATATTTTTTTCATATCACTTTGATTTTTAATTTTAACTACTCAAAATTGTAAACTGTAAATTGTAAACTATATTGCAAATATACAACGAAAAAATTGCCTTCGTTGTTATTTGAGGCACTATTTTATATGTGAAATAAAAAAAAGTGAAAAATAGCAGATTTTTTAACAAAAGAAGTTAAAAGCTTTTAACATTTAACGGTTCTGAGTTCAAGGTTCAAAATAAATATCAACAGCGGAGTCGCGTTCCATTCCGAGCAAGGATGACGCTTTGCCGTGATTCATAGCTATTTCCAGGAAACCGTGTGTTCCAAACAACGCGAGGACATCTGGTTCTGGCACAGACTTATACGATGTCTTTATATCATTGATTTTATAGATTCTACTACATAGTTTTATAGTAAAACCTCGTCCAGCTCCGACCTTTTCAAACAATGACTTGCTGATGTTAGTAATCAGATTTTCAAAAGAATCAATATAATTCACCAGTCCGTGAATTGAATTACTGTCGTAAGTCGGTCTGATTTCGATTCTTTCCTTAAGCGTATATGGCAGTCCTATTTCTTCCAACGACGCGCCATTGTAAAGCATAACCGCAACCTTAACAAAACGGTCTCTAGTGCTGAAAGTAAAGAAATCTGTATCTTGCATAACCTCAATAGTAACAGCCTCATACGGATCCTGATCGATGATTAGCGAAAATATATTGTTGTCTGTGCCAACAAAATAATGGTCATTAACTTTCACCACGACATGCGGATTTTCGACAGACTCTTCTGTGTCTATCGCCAAGATATGAATCGTGCCTTTAGGGAAGTTTTTATAACAATTTTTAACGACAAATGCGGCTGAACGAACATCGAAAGGTTCAATGTTATGTGTTATATCCACGACATTAACATCTGGCAAGGCAGAAAATATTGCTCCTTTCACTGCAGGAACATAATAATCTGATAATCCCCAATCACTTGTTAATGTTATAATTGCCATTGTTATATAAAAAAGGTTAAAAAGGTTCAGAATTGCAGAGTTACAAAGATTTATGAATTTGTGACTTTTATCTTAGATACTTCAAAAATTCACCCACAAAGATACGTTTTTAGAAAAAGTAAAAATATATTAACAAAAAAAAATTATTAACAATTTTTACAATTCTTATCTTGTTTCATATTATATTTGTACATATTTTCAAAACAGTTACAATTTATAATGTCAGAACAAATCGTCCAAATAGAAAATGTAAATCCGAGTGATTTGTATGGTGCTAACGATCAGCATCTTACGATGATAAAATCGTTATTTCCAAAAATAAAAATCATCGCTCGCGGCGATTTAATCAAGATTATAGGCAAGGACGAAGAAGTCGATTATTTCATCAATCGTTTCAATTTGCTGGTCCTTCATCTGGAACGCTACGGCAACATCAGTTCTAAGGTCATAGAAGACATCATGTTATGTGCCGGCGAATCTGATTTCATAAAAAACCTTAACGACAGCGACGTCTTGGTTTATGGTCGCAACGGACTACAAATCAAGGCGATGACAGCAAACCAAAAACTTCTGGTGAAGGAGTCTGAAGAAAACGATATGATTTTCGCCATCGGTCCTGCCGGTACGGGAAAAACATACACTGCTGTCGCATTAGCCGTCAGAGCATTGAAAAACAAGCAAGTACGCCGTATCATCTTGACACGTCCTGCCGTTGAAGCCGGCGAAAACCTCGGTTTCCTTCCTGGCGACTTAAAAGAAAAACTCGATCCATATTTACAGCCTCTCTACGACGCGTTGCGCGATATGCTGCCACAAGCGAAACTGCAAGGTTTCATAGAAGAAGGCATTATAGAAATCGCTCCGTTGGCTTTCATGCGAGGACGCACACTCGACAATGCCTTCGTGATCCTTGATGAGGCACAAAACGCTACTCAATCGCAACTGAAGATGTTCCTCACACGTATGGGTCGCTCAGCTAAATTCGTCATTACCGGCGACATAACTCAAATCGACTTGCCTAAAAACCAACCTTCAGGACTGCCTCAAGCAATGGAAGTTCTGAAAGATGTCAAAGGCATCTCGTTTATTTATCTCGACGAAAAAGACGTAGTACGTCATAAACTCGTCACTGCAATCATCAATGCTTATAAAAAAGCTGATAGCAATCAGCAGTCAGCAGTCAGCAAAACTGAAAGCTAATAACCGAAATATTAACTCAAAAAATATAAAAAATGAACGCTTTAACAAAAACTGATTTCAATTTCAAAGGTCAAACTAAAGTATACCACGGCAAAGTTCGTGACGTTTATTTCATTGACAATAAATATCTTGTGATGGTCGCTAGCGATCGTATCTCAGCTTTCGACGTCATCCTTCCTGAAGGCATTCCTTACAAAGGTCAAGTCTTGAATCAAATCGCAGCTTTGTTCTTGGACGAAACAAAAGACATCGTTCCTAACTGGAAAATCGCTACTCCAGACCCAATGGTCACTGTAGGTCGTCTCTGCAAACCATTCCCAGTTGAAATGATTATCCGCGGCTACCTCACTGGAAGTTCTTGGCGTACATACAAAAGCGGCAAACGCGAAATCTGCGGCGTAGCAATTCCTGACGGAATGAAAGAACATCAACGCTTCGAAAAACCCATCATCACTCCTACTACAAAAGCTGACGAAGGTCACGACGAAGACATCTCTCGCGAAGAAATCATCCGCCAAGGTCTCATCAGTGAAGAAGACTACAAACAAATTGAAGAAATCACATACAAATTATTCCAACGCGGTTCAGAAATCGCTGCTAAACACGGACTTATCCTCGTTGACACAAAATACGAATTCGGTAAGATTGGTGACCAAATCTACCTCATGGACGAAATCCACACTCCAGACTCATCACGTTATTTCATCGCTGATGAATATGAAGAATGCTTCGAAAAAGGTCTCCCAGTGAAACAACTTTCAAAAGAATTCGTACGCGAATGGTTGATGGCAAAT
>JAZOSA010000055.1:0-23964 GCA_045656905.1 Bacteroidales bacterium | reverse complement strand
CAAGCATTGGAAAGCTCTGTGGAAATGGAGGCGTATCAATTCTTCGCTTGTTGGTTTATGTCCGAGGTATGCTTCTAATAAGCTAAGAGCCTTATCGAAACCAGCGTTGCCATAGCAAGCGATATCATAATAAGGGTCGTTCATACCTGCAAATTCCCAGTCGAGGATATAAAGTTTTTCGCCGTCTATAACCAAGTTTGTTGGTTGGTAGTCGCAATGACAAGGAACGTGTTTTATATCTTTATATGTGTCACGCATTGCATTCAAGCGATTGCGTAATTCTACATATTCTTGAGGATGAGTAAAACCTAAGTCGATGCAATATTTTTCATAAGTATCGAGGCGGTCGAATGCATTATATTCGTTGAATTGCAAGTCGCTGTTATGTAATTCTTTCAAAGCCTTTGCTGACATTTCGTTGTAAGAAACGATGTCGGTATTTGACATGATTGTTCCTTCGACATAGAGAGCAAGTTTTTCACCAGTTCTCAATTCAACGTATTCTGTTATGTTGTTAACACCGAGTTTATCAACTTTTTGGATGTTATCCCATTCTTCATTTCTGTCGACAAAACGTTCTGCAAACTTACCAGGAACACGATATGTATATTTAATTCCCTGACATTCTACAACGTATGTATAATTACTCATTCCACCTTCGAGACGTTTGAGTATTTTAGCATCGGTAGCATTCATTAAGAGATTCACTCTTTTAACGATATAAGCTTCTATTTCCATTGTTTAGTTATTTAATTATTAGTTTGATTTCGGGACACAAAAATAAAAAAATATGTAAAATAACAATATTCTTATGCGATATTTTTTCGTAGTTTTGCACAGAACGACAATGGGGGTTTAGCTCATCAGGTAGAGCGTCAGGTTCGCAATCTGAAGGCGGCCGGTTCGAGTCCGGTATCCTCCACAAATCACTCTGTATTACTCCATTTCAAAGGCAGTGCATCCTCGATGCTCTCTCCTTTACCACCAAGATACACCTGATTGCTCTTTATCCCTTCTGTAAATTCATATTTCCCTTTGCTACATTCCAATGTAACACTTTCTTTGGTCGGCAGCAGTGTAATCAAGGATTTCTTTCCAGCATTACCTCTTACATCAATATATGCCGAAGTTTCATATTCATATGTTTCTTCAAAGACATAGTCATCAGTCCATTTTATGGTATACGACTTCAGTCTTGCAGCACTTCCTTCCAGCTTCGTCTCTCCTTCCAAATCCAACAACGCCAACGAGGTCATTGTTTTGAACGATTCTATCGTCAGGTCATAACTTATAGGATTACCTTTTTCATCCACATTCTTTTTCACTTTCACCAATGCTTTTGCCAAATGATAATTTCCCAATTCATCTATACTGCCAGTCTGACTATCAAATGAAATCTTCTTACCAATAATATTATTATCAATAATCTTCTTATTGTATGTGATAACATTAGATCCACCACGCCCATTATTACCAAAATAATACATAGTACAAGAAGTTTTATCTGACAAGGCGTGAGTATAGACATTCCCTTCAAACACCAACTTATCCATCTTCTCGTTCACCTTCGCCTCCATCTCGAACATAATTCCCAAATGCTGGGTGTAATACCCCATATTCACATCACAAAACTCAAACGCATAAGGCACTGCCAGATAAGCATATTCAACATTGCCAGCATTGCCCCAACTTATTTTACCAAACGGAAACAAATCAGAAAAATCAGACCTTGACTTATCCAACGGGACTTCCAATCTAACAGGAACCATTTCTTCAGTACCATAATCCTCCTTATCTTTCTTACATTGAACAAACAACAAAAGCGAAGACATCATCATAAACACAAACTTTCTCATTTCTTATCCTCCTTTCTTCTCAATGCGAGATACGATGTAGACATCAACATCAAGGCAATCATTCCATTACCTACAGAAACAGTCCCCGTATTCATTTCCATATTATCAACACCAACTCCATAAAACTGATTTAGTCCGACATTAGACGCAAGGTATGACGCCCTTTCACCTTCGGCATAACATTCATAATTAAAAAATCCGTCTGTTTTCTGCTGAGCGTTGACATGTATAATACACAACATGTACAACAGTAATGCTGTAAATTTCATTTTCATAAATTTTATTTTTGGTTTGTTATTAAAACTACGAGGCAAAAATATAATGTCTTCTTCAAATAAAAAAGTTAAAAAATGTTAAAATCGACATTATCATAAAAAAAATCGACATCAAAGTGAAAATGATGTCGATTTCTCTTAATTTCTATTAACATTTCATATAAATGTCTTGAAGTCTTCGTAATTTCTCCTTAATAAATTAGGTGTATCTAATCCGTAAGGACATCTGCTTTTACACAAATTACAATGCAAGCAGTTTTCAATTCTCTTCATTTTCTGCTTCCATTCATCTGACAGATAGACGCTGTGCGGCGCTCTTCTCAAGAAAAGACTCATTCTTGCACAGTCGTTGATTTGAATTCCTGCAGGACATGGCATGCAATATCCACAGCCACGACAGAATTCTCCCGACAACTCTTCTCTGTCTTTCTTTACCTTAGTCCAACGTTCTTCTGTCATCACTGGAGGATTTTCCTGATAAGAAATAAACTCATCAAGTTCTGATTCTCTTTGGATTCCCCAGATTGGAAGGATATGGTCATATTGATTCAAGAAGGCGTAAGCGCAAGCCGAGTCGGTGATGAGTCCACCAGACAAGGCTTTCATACAAACGAAACCAATCTCTTTTTCTTTGCACATCTGCACCAATTCAAGTTCTTTTTCCGAACTGATATAAGAGAATGGAAACTGTATTGTTTCATAAAGTCCTGACTCAATTGCTTCTTTTGCAATATGATGACGATGATTCGTCAAACCGATGTGGCGTATCAGACCTTTTTCTTTTGCTTCAAGCATAGCGTCATAAACGCCGCTTTCATCGCCAGGTTTAGGACAGAACGATGGATTATGGAATTGATATAAGTCGATGTAATCTGTCTTAAGCAATCCGAGACTTGTCTCAAGGTCTTTCCAGAAATCAGTCACATTGGTAGCAGCTGTTTTTGTTGCAATGATAACTTTATCGCGGATATCGCTGAGGGCGTAACCCATCTTCTCTTCGCTGTCGGTATAGAATCGCGCCGTGTCGAAATATGTTATTCCGTTATCGTAAGCCTTACGCAACAGATAAGCGGCGTCTTCTTTAGAAATGCGCTGTATCGGCAATGCTCCGAAACCATTTTTGTTAACGACAAAACCTGTCTTACCTAATGTAACCTTTTTCATAATTCATAATGCTTAATGCATACTTAGAATATCAATGAGAACAAGACGTATAACCAGTGTGCTGCGACGCCTGCTACGAGACCGCCGACAGTGTGCGCCAAGATAGCTTTTGAAGTAAGACTGCGGAATCCGAGTGAGTCGAGCATTGCAGTATGAGTGCTGAGATAACCGCTCCAGCACATACCCATTGCTGTGAAAACAGCGATAGCGTTACCGTTGATGATGCCTTCTTGAATGAAGCGAGGAATCAAACCAAGAGCTGCTCCAACAGCACCGAGGGCTGTGATTGGGAATGCAACTAATTGTGGGCTTTCAAAGCCGAATAACCACTGGAATACGAAATCTATTTTGCCTGCAAGATATGGCAACAATGCGATACCTTCGTATGCGCCACCTGCATAACCGCCTTCTGGTGCGCCGAATGTGAGCATCATAACGACTGTCGAAATGATAAGAACGCCTGGAATGATAGCGAGACCGATTTCAACGCCTGACTTACCACCATCGAGGATAGCATTCAAGAAACGTAAGAAAACACTGCCTTCTGACTTGAAAGATATCTTTTCTTCGTCACCTTCCTTTTCGCTTATCTCTGCATCAAGTTCTGGATTTGATTTCAAAATGAAACGTTGCATCAAACGTGTTGAAACGATACTTCCGATAACAGCGCCGAGCAAACCAACCAATGCTGCTGACAAATAACCTTTACCCATCATAAACATAATCACGACGAGACCCATACCGAAAGCAGTACCAAAGTTAGTCAATGAGATAAGCTGATATTTTTTGAAATAACGTGCAAAGTGAGCGTCTTTTGAAAGACTGATGATAGCTGGGTTGTCTGACAAGAATGTCATCACGCCACCGAGAGCAGCAACGCCAGGAAGATTATACAAAGGCTTCATAAGAGGACGAAGCACGACTTCAATCAAACGTACTACGCCAAATTCAACTAACAAATTACCTAAAGCACCTGATACAACAGTGATAGCCATGATGTAGAATACAGTTTCCAACAACAAACTATATGCAGTTTGCATAATGGTGTTCATCATATTGGGCAATCCCATTTTGCTTCCTAAGAAACCGAAAAATCCGAAGAAGACGAGCAAAAAGACTACAGCTTCTATACGGCGTTTTGTTAAAAATTTCATACCTTTCATTTTCTCTATTTTTTATTAATTATTTTACGAAGTTGATTCTCCATGTAACACCGACTTGTGCCTGGAATGACAAATTAGTTGAGTTTGGATTTAACATATCATCAACAGGTTGTGTCAATTCATTGAAAGCGAACAATCCGTGGAGACGAACGTTCTTATTTCCTTTGTAAGGATAAGCTTCAAAACCTAAGCCTCCGAAAACGTATTCAATGCCTGGAGTAACAGCCATATCGTATGGAATCGCTGTTGGGAATGGAGTTGCATCATAGTCGATATAGCCATGTTTGTTTCTGTCGTAACCGCCTTTTACCATAGCTGTGAACTTGTCAGTAAAAGCGTATTTCACTTCACCGATAATTGTGAAGTCGCCCAAGAAGAAATCTTTTTGGTTCAAGAAACCTCTATTCATGAAGTCAACATAGAAATCCAACTTGCCGAAGTCGAACATATTTCCCAAAGCGATGTAGTTGATATATTCGCCTTTGTTTTGTTCCATGAAGTTAATAGAATATGATGTGGTGAAAGCACCCATTCTACCGTACCAAATCAAGTTGTAAGTGTAACGGTTTGGAAGTCTGATAAAATTACCATCTGCATCTTCTCTATTAAATGTAGAGTTTGTCACTTGAAAGATGATGTCGTGGTTTCCGTCATTAGTGTGGAATTCAACCTGACCGCCGATGTCGTAACAGGCGAAGTTATTCCAGAAGAGGGAAGCGAAATAAACATCGATAGGAGGAAGGTCATATTCCCAACCTCCGACTGCGAGAGGCATTCTACCAGCTGTGATAGACCAATTTTTATGAGGATGATAAGAAAGGATCATAAAATCTGTCTTTGAACCACCTGCGGTCATATCTATTCTTTGACGAATACGATAAGAGAAGTCTTGAAGGAATGTACCTTTCATTTCAAAGTTAAAGAACTTGCCATCGAGACCAGATTTATTATCATCGAAGAAATAATCGTAATCGACACGACCTTCGACAGATAATTTGTCTACTGTAAAATTCTTCTGTTTCTCTTCTTGCGCCAAAGCGACATTTGCAAACATTGTTGCGATAACAGCAACGATAAAAACTCTTAATACTTTTTTCATATCTTGTTTTGATTATTCATTCATTTTAGCTTCGTTGCGCAAAATGTGACGCATTTCTGTGATGATAGCCGACGACTCTTGTATTATATTAAGGTATAACAAAGCCAAGTCGATGTTTTCTTTGCTATTCTGAATTCTGTTCATTTGCTCGCGGCTCATCTCAACAGCCTCGTCTTCTCTTACCTTAATGCGTTCCATCACAGCATCAACGTCTTTGTATTCTGAAGAATAAATCGTGATGCCTGCTGCGTCGATAGACCAGAAGACTTTTTCCTTAAGGTTTTCAACTTCTGGAAGATATTTCTTGTCTAATGGAGTGAAACTGTTATCGACGTATTCTTTGCATGGGTCGCAGACTCTTCGCAATGAATAAAGTATCTGTTCTATGCTGTTGTAAGAAAGGTGGAACCATGTGTTTTTGTTCATCTTATCGTCCAAGCGACGCATTATCATGATTTCCTTTCTCTTAAGTTGTTTCATAATCTGTTTTGCATCTCTACAGTCGTTCGAAGCTTTTCTCAATGCCTTGATGTCTTCCTTCACGAAAGCGTCCACGATATTTGCGTAAATATCTCTTGACAAATTAAGCATCCTGTTTATGCTTTCTCTGTTATGTTGAACGAAAGATTCGTAGATGACTTCTTGTTCTGTAGCATTCAAAGCCTT
Source organism: Bacteroidales bacterium (assembly GCA_045656905.1). Lineage (GTDB taxonomy): Bacteria > Bacteroidota > Bacteroidia > Bacteroidales > F082 > Limimorpha. The sequence goes on along the minus strand of JAZOSA010000055.1, from coordinate 17,741 downwards.
TTCAAACAATTCGTCATTGTCTTCTGTCTTATTTGCTCTAGCTCTGTTTTTGATGATGATATATACTGCGAGAGCAATCATAGCGAGCATTGCTATTACGCCTCCGAAATAGAACAACAATGCGATAAGGAAGCAAATCAAGAAAGCGACTATCGCTGTGATGAACCATCCGCCGATGACTGAGAACATACCTGTCACACGGTAGACAGCGCTTTCTCTCGACCATGCGCGGTCTGACAAAGAAGCTCCCATTGTAACCATAAATGTAACGTAAGTCGTTGACAAAGGAAGTTTTAATGATGTACCTAAAGCGATAAGCATTGATGCGAGAACGATACTTACAGAACCTCTGATAAGGTCGAAAGAAGCATTTTCTTCAAGTATCATTTCTCTGTTATCGAAACGTTTTTCGATCCATACTTTAACTTTTGCAGGCAAAATGCTGTCAACGGCATTGACCATATTATTTGTGAATCTCACCAGACTACGAGCTATAGCAGAAGAACCGAATGACTCGTTGCCGCCGTTTTGTTTTGATAAATCTAATGAAGTCTGAAGAACGATTTTTGCTTTTTTAGATGTCAGCAATGTAACCACCATGACGAGACCCGCCAAGATGATATAAATTGTATTTGCCGCCGACATTGTATTGAGCGAATTCATGCTGAGAGCATCCATTGGCACGCCGCTATGTCTTACGTCGATGTAAGTGTCAAGACCAGCGAGAGGCACGCCGATGAAGTTAACGAGGTCGTTGCCGGCAAATGCCATCGCAAGGGCAAATGTTCCAATAAGAACGACGAGTTTCAATACGTTGACTTTACAGAAGAACAAAATCTGCATCAATACTGTGAAGAACACAAAACTTGCTCCGAGAAGCATCAAAGTGTGAGCATCAATCCAGTCTTTAATTTCCGCTGTCATGAAAGCAGCGCCTTTCATACCTTTGATTAACATGAAGTATATCAACGCCGTCGTTGCGATTCCACTGAAGATACCTATCTTCCATTTAAGGTTCTTTTCAAAGTTGAAAGAGAAGATAAGACGTGTGATATACTGAACTATTATACCGAAGATGAATGCGATAGCCACTGAAAGGAAGATACCGACTATCATTGTCAAGGCCTTGTCTGTGTTGATGAGTTCTGAAAGTCCAACACCATCGAGGACGCCGCTGCGCATCTTTATCATTGCAATCGCCACCGTTGCGCCGAGCAATTCGAAAACAAGCGAAACAGATGTGGAGGTTGGAAGACCTAATGAATTGAAAACATCAAGTAAGATGAGGTTGGCGATCATAACCGCCAGATAGATGTAGACGATTTCGTTGGCGAAAAAGTATTGAGGTGAGAAGACTCCGTTTCTGGCAATTTCCATCATGCCGTTGCTCATAAGCGATCCGAAGATGATACCAAACGAAGCAATAATAGTAACTGTCCTATACGTCGCTGATTTGGTTCCTACCGCTGCCGACATAAAGTTCGTAGCGTCATTACTGACACCTGCAACAATACCTAATACAGCCAAAACAAAGATAAAAACAATTACAATTGGAAGGAATGTTTCCATAGTTTTTTCAATTAAAAATTTGGGACAAATATACTGATTTTTTCAAGTCGTTAACAAACTAAAACAAAGAAAAAATAAGACACTTTTTAAGCTCCCAGTTATCATCTGTCATCCATCAATTTTCAATTTTCAATTATAAAAAAAGTCGCCCTAAAGCGACTATGTTTATTTTGACCATTGGTTGTTAACCTTTGGCTGACAGCTGATTGCTGATTGCTGACAGCTAATTTATCATATCAACTATATCAAGCGGATTGCTTACGAACAATTTAGCTCCGTGTCTTGCAAGAAATTCTCTGTCTCTGAATCCCCAAAGCACCGACACGCAATACACTCCAGCATTATCTCCTGTTTCGACATCAACTTCAGAATCTCCGAAAAATATAGTCTCGTCTTTTTCAACGCCGAATTTCTCACACATCATATTGATTCCGTCTGGAGATGGTTTGCGTCGGCAGACTTCGCTTTCGCCCATAACAGCATCATAGAGACCTTCAAAATAATGCTCGCATACTTCTTCCGCTGCAGATTGGAACTTATTAGATACAATACCAACCTTAATTCCTCTGTTTTTCAAGACATTGAGAACTTCCATAATTCCATCGTAAGGACGTGTTTTCTCACAGCAATGCTTTGAATAATGGTCTTTGAAACAAGCGAAACATGAGTTGAATTCTTCTTCGCTTATATTTGCCGGAAGAGCTTGTCTTAACAAATGCTGAATGCCATTGCCTACAAAAGATGAAATCTCTTCCAATGTACGAGTTTCATATCCAAATAAATCTAAAGTAAAATTAACACTTTGCATCAAATCTTCTAAAGTGTAAAGAAGAGTGCCATCTAGGTCAAATATAACGAGTTTTCTCATCATTATCTATTTTTTGTGTTGCAAATATAATCATTAAAAATGAACACTTCCAAGGCAAATGTATTTTTTGTCAATAAAAATTTCAAACGTAATATGATTTAAAAAAATCAGTAACTTCGCACAATTAATTTTTAAAAGTGAAAGAACAGATAAAACAATTTTATCTTAACGGATCTAATGTCAAGAAAATCACAGATATTCTTGACACAGAGGAACATTTATCCTGTCTAGGACTTGTCGGTTCTGCAAAGTCGTACGTCGTAGCCGCAAGTGCGGATATTATCAGCGGAATAAACTTCGTGATATGCAGCGACAAGGAACGTGCGGCGTATTTTTACAACGACATTGAAAATATTTTGGGCGAGAAAGACATCGACTACAGCAAAAAACGCGTCCTCTTCTACCCTACTTCCTACAAAAAACCTTACGAACCGGAGAAACCTGACAACACATATATATTGTCACGCACAGAAGTGCTTCAACGAATTTCTTCCAGCGAAAGAAAAACCATAATCGTTTCGTATCCAGAAGCGCTCAGCGAGAAAGTCATCACTCGCAAGGTGATGAACAAAAACACCTTCAAGATTTCCGTCGGAGAAAACATCTCGATGGACAAACTCACCGACTCGCTGGTAAACCTCAACTTTGAACATGCCGACTTCGTCGTGGAACCAGGTCAGTTCGCAATAAGAGGCGGCATCGTCGACGTTTTCTCATTCTCCAACGACTATCCTTACAGAATAGAATTCTTCGGCGACGAAATAGACTCCATCAGAAGTTTCAACCCAATCGACCAGCTTTCAATAGAAAAACTTAAAGACATCATATTGATTCCTAATCTTCAAGATTATAATATTCAACAAGATAGAGAGTCAATATTCCAATATCTTAAAAACAAAGCCGTCGTTTGGATTGAAGAAGAGAATTCACTTAAGGAAAAAATCAACAACGAATATAACAAAGCCGTCAATATCTTTAACGAAAAAGACGACTTACAAGAAGAACCTGACACTATATTTACTACAGGCGATGAGATATTATCGCAACTCAACGACTTCAAAACCATCAGCTTCGGCAATTTCATAGATAAGAAAGAACGTGCTTCTGTAAACTTCAATCTTGCGCCACAGCCTGCTTTTAACAAAAACTTCGACATGTTGTTAAAAGACATTAACACATTAAAATCAGAAGGCTATTCCATCTTCTGTTTTTCAGAAAGCAAGAAACAGCTTGAGCGAATACAGAGCATCTTAAATGACTTGCAGCAACTTGACGAAGAAAACAGCAACTTCACTCCTATCAATCATTCCATACAAGCAGGTTTCATCGACAGAGACCTTAAGATTTGCTGTTACACCGACCATCAGATTTTCGAGCGTTACCACAGATTCAGACTGCGTGAAGGTTTCGCAAGCAGTCAAGCTTTAACAATAAAAGAATTATACGACTTAAAACCAGGCGATTACGTCACGCACATCAATTACGGCATCGGACGTTTCGACGGTTTGGAAATAATTGACAACAACGGCAAGCAGCAAGAAGCCATCCGTTTGATTTATCAGAACGGAGACCTTTTGTACGTCAGCATCCACTCTTTGCATCGCATCTCAAAATATTCAAGCAAAGACGGAGCGCAGCCTACGCTGAGCAAACTCGGTTCCAATTCATGGAATAAGCTAAAGGAAAAGACCAAGAGTCGCGTCAAGGACATCGCTCGCGAACTCATCAAGTTATACGCAGAACGCAAGAATAGCAAGGGTTTTCAGTATATGCCCGACACTTATCTGCAGACCGAACTCGAGGCATCGTTCATGTATGAAGACACCGCAGACCAGCTCAAGGCGACCGTCGACGTGAAACGCGACATGGAATCCGAAACACCGATGGACCGTCTCATCTGTGGCGACGTCGGTTTCGGCAAAACAGAAATCGCGATACGCGCCGCATTCAAGGCCGTCTGCGACTCAAAACAAGTCGCCGTGCTTGTGCCAACAACAGTGCTCGCTCTTCAACACTACCAGACTTTCTGCAAACGTCTGAAAGGATTCCCTGTCAATATCGATTACATCAATCGCTTCAAGACTGCAAAAGAACAGAAGAAAACACTCGAAGACCTTAAAAACGGCCATATCGACATCATCATCGGAACTCATAGTATAATAGGCAAAAATGTCACGTTCAAAGACTTAGGACTTCTCATCATCGACGAAGAACAAAAGTTCGGCGTCTCTGCAAAAGAGAAATTGAAACAGTTCCAGACTAATGTCGACACTTTGACATTGACTGCGACGCCAATTCCAAGAACGCTGCAATTTTCTATGATGGGCGCACGCGACATGAGTATCATCAAGACGCCGCCACCAAACAGACAACCTGTTGAAACAGAACTTCATACTTTCAACCCAGAAATAATACGCGACGCGATACAATATGAACTCGCCCGCGACGGACAAGTGTTCTTCGTTCATAATAGAGTGCAAAACATTCAGAACGTGTGCGATATGATTACTAGCTACGTCCCAGGAGTGAGAGTCGGCGTGGCACACGGACAGATGGAAGGCAGCAAACTGGAACAAATCATGCTCGACTTCATCGACGAAAAATACGACGTGCTTCTGTCGACGACCATCATCGAGGCAGGACTTGACATTCCTAATGCAAACACCATTATTATTAATGAGGCGCAGAACTTCGGTTTGAGCGACTTACATCAGCTCAGAGGACGCGTCGGACGTTCCAACAAAAAGGCATTCTGCTATCTCTTGGCTCCGCCGATTTCAACATTGTCCGACGAGGCGCACAAGAGACTGCGTGCCATCGAAGACTTCTCCGATTTAGGCAGCGGATTCAACATCGCACTCCGTGACCTCGACATCCGCGGCGCAGGAAATCTCTTAGGTGCAGAACAAAGCGGTTTCATCAACGACATCGGATTTGAGACATATCACAAAATCCTCGACGAGGCAATACTCGAACTTAAAGAAACTGAATTCAAAGACATATTCGAAAACGAATTGAAAGACAAGAAATTCGTCAGCGAATGCGTATTCGAATCAGACCTCGAAATATTGATACCGAACGAATATGTAGAGTCGTCGGCAGAACGCATCAGTCTCTACACCGAACTCGACCACATACAAAACGAAGAAGGTCTGATAAGATTCACCAACAATATTACAGACCGATTCGGACAAGTTCCTCCACAGACGGAAGACTTGCTTAACACAATGAGACTTCGTTGGTTAGCACGCGACTTAGGTTTTGAAAAAATCACTTTAAAACATAAAGTCATGACGGCATATCTGGTCTCAAACCAAGAGTCGGAATATTATCAAACTGATACTTTCATGAAGATAATACGATTTGCAGGCGCAAACCAAAGACGTTGCAAAGTGAAGGAACTAAACGGAAAGAATATAGTTTATATCGACGCCGTCACTAATGTCGGAGAAGCCCTGAATGTTTTGAGGACAATTGATGTTAATTAAAATTGTAGAGACGTCACTCCTGTGGCGTCTAATAAATCAAAATTCATTGAGACGTCACCCCGTGGCGTCTAATAAATCAAAAATCATTGAGACGTGTCACCCCGTGGCGTCTAATAAAATTCCTATGGCGTCTTATAATTTTGATTCCAGCACCTTCATGATTTTGTTCGTTGCGCCGATGCTGAGCTGGATATAATCTTGACAGATGCCTGAGGCTTTGTTATAGAATTCGTCGTCATCCATCAGTCTTTCAAAGACATCATCAAATTCCTGTTGGTTATTAACAGAGAACATTCCGCCGTCTTTTACCAAATCAACGGCTTCAACGAATTTATGATATTTAGGACCTATCACGACAGGACAACCGAAGACAAGAGCCTCTTGAGTATTATGAATGCTGCTCATAAATCCGCCGCCAACATACGCAAAACGAGCGTATTTGTAAATCTGCTTCAGAATACCGATGGTATTTATGACTAAGACCGTTGGCTGTTGGCTGTTGGCTGTTGGCTGTTGACCGTTGGCTGTTGGCTGTTGACTATATAAAGTATAGTTATCCAGTTGGGATGTAATTTGTTTTATATGAGATTCGGAGATATCGTGTGGAGCGATGATAAGACAATAATTATCAGGCATTTTCTTTGAGAAAGGAATGATAAATTTCTCATCTGCAGGCCACGAACTGCCAGCGATTATACATTGTCTTCCTGCGATAAATTCCTCTATTTCAGGAAAAGACTTCGACTGTTTTGCGATTTCAAACACTCTGTCGAAACGAGTGTCACCTGTCACAGTAGAATTTTCTATTCCTATAGATTTCAACAGTTTAGCAGTCTCATCATTTTGAACAAAGAAATGCGACACATTAAACAACTGTTTTCTAAACCATGAAGAATAGAATTTAAAGAAGTAATGATCAGGGTGAAGCAAAGCTGATATATAATATAAAGGTATGTCATTTTTCTTAAAGACTTTCATATAGTTAAACCAAAAGTCATATTTAACGAAGAAGACAGCCTTTATGTTAAAATTCTTTATGAGTCTTTCAGCATTACGTCTTGTATCGGAAGGCATATATGCCACTTTATCAGCTAATTGAAAATTCTTCCGAGGTTCATATCCCGAAGGCGAAAAAAATGTCAGCAACAATTTATATTTAGGGAAGTCACTTTTAAGTCTTTCCATTACAGGCAGACCTTGTTCAAATTCGCCCAGTGACGACACGTGAATCCAAATCCATTCGTCGTCTTTGTTAGACTTTAAGTTTTCCCATTGATTTTTTCTTCCCTTCCACCAAAGTCTGGCTTTTTCATTTCCAAACAAAGAAGCGATAGCGACGAGTCCGCTATACAATCTGATTGCGATGGAATACAAGAAGTTCATAATCAATAGTAATAATATTCAGATGGCATTCTCTTGTATGTTGGGATGTAGACAGACAAACGAATTCCGTAGTATCTATCTAAATATTTCTTAAGGTCAGGACCCATAAGGTTGAAGTCCCACTGGCGCATTGATCTTGTATGAGCCTGAGTGAATTCGAAAGACAAAGAGAAGTTCAACAGTCTGGAATTACTCATATACATATAACCTACTTCTCCAGAATAAGCGAGACCTCCGCGCATTCTATCGTATCCGTAGCTGTAATCGCCCTCAATGTTTGGAGGCGTTGACGCATAAGAAGAAAATTCTATTTTGATTCTATTCAAGAGATAGCCCAGTCCTGCATTAACGAAGAAACCGCAGTTTGGATTCGGAGCGCAGACATTGAATATTTTACCAACTTTAGCTTGAAGATGCCATCCACGTTCAAACATAGCGTAGCTGCCCCAGATTCCGTCGCCGGTTATCAACTCGCCGCTGTTATCCAAGATGATTCCTAAAATCTCTTCACGAGACGCTCTTATCTGTTCTCCGAAAATGAAGTTGGCATTGGCAGTCCACAACCAATTTTTGTCTGTCTTGTAAAGGACGCTCGCGCCTATGGTTGAATTGTTTTTGTACAAAATCTTAGTGTCAGCACCAGGGAACTGATATGAATATGTAGCGCTGAACATAGTTGTAGAAATACATTCCTTTCTTATATCTTTCTGAGCTTCAACGATAAAAGGAAATATTATCAATAGTAATAAAGTGAAAAACTTCAATTTCATATCTCAAAATTTATGCATTGCAAATATAGTAAACGTTTTCCAACTTTCGTTATTACGCCACCAATTTATTTACGTTAAAAAATGTTAAAACAAAAGATTTAAAAAAATATTTTATTAACTTTGCAAAAATAATTTGAATATGAAATCCATCACATCAAACTTAATCAGAATCAGCGCATTACTTTTAGTCATAGCAATATTCGTTTCTTGCAAACCTAGAACCAAGTACGACAACTACTTCAAGATTGGGGAAAACGTTTACGAGATAACACACGGAGGTTTCATCAACAAAGGTGAAACAGAAGGCGGATTCAAATTAGACTTACGTCTCTATGGCGAAGCAGGCAGCAATTTCTTAAGTTTCAACATCGTCTCATCGCAAGCTGAAAACATTCCAAGCACGACATACAACAACTTTGAAGGCGCTTGGGTTTTAGGATACACAGAAGCAGGCGGTTACACAGACCGAGCAGACATCAACACAGGCAAGCTCGTGATAGGCAGATCGTCCGACGGCTATTCAATCGAAATCAAATGCACCGACCAATACAGCACTGTCATAAAAGGCCGCTTCAAAGGAAACCTTTCAATAGAAGACGAAGACAACTTAGTACACAAAATTCCTGACTACGTTCTTCCAAGCGAGATTTATGACGAAGTAACTAAATATATACCAATACATTCTGGCGGAACTCCACCTAATATGGAAGGTGAATACGTATCAGCGCCTCACGCTCTCATCTATGAATCATACGCCGAAAAACCAGATTCTTTACAATTCTATTCCGACCGCTACCTTGGATTTTTATATGCCAACAAACAAATGAATTTCTACGGAAAACAATACGACTCATCTGAAAAGAGAGATATTGAAGAAATTCAATATGGAGTGAAAATAACAGGCAGCGACGACAACTTCACTTGCTATTATGTCGTAGACGGTTATGTTGAAGGATTTTACGCACAACAATCTTTCATCTTCAGCGGTAAGAAAACCAATGCCGGACTTGAAGACTTCCACGTAGCAGTCATATTGCTAGAAAACAGCGGTCACCCTAACATGTTCCCTGTCAACTCTTACAGAGTGTTAAAAGACTATGACGGACTAGCAGAAAACAACTACTGGTTGTCAGGAAAAAGCGGCAGCAACATTGCAGTTTCCAAGAAGAACAACGCTTTCGACATTTGGATGAAATAAACAAACATCTAAACTTTCAACTCACTATGTCTGAAGAAAGCATTATCTCTGAACACATTTTACCTAACGGTATCAAGATACTTCACAAGCACAGACCAGGAGCCATCGCACATATCTCGCTGATGGTCAACACTGGCATGCGCGACGAATTGCCAAACGAAAACGGTTTGGCGCACTTCGTCGAACATATGCTGTTTAAGGGAACTAAAAAACGTAAAGCCTATCACGTGCTGAGTTGCCTCGAAAACGTAGGCGGCGAGCTTAACGCATACACAACCAAAGAAGAAACCTGCATCCATGCTTCTTTTTTGAAGGAACACTACAACAAAGCCATCGAGCTTATTGCCGACATCGCTTTCAACAGCGTTTATCCTGCAAATGAAGTAGATAAGGAAAAAGAAGTCATCATTGATGAAATAAATTCGTACCGCGACAATCCTGCAGAAGAGATTTACGACGAATTCGAAAACAATCTCTACAAAGGACACGAAATGGGACGCAATATCTTGGGAACTACAGAATTAGTCAGCAGTTACACTCGCAACGACTTATTAAATTTCATCAAGAACAACTATTCTACAGACAAGATGGTCGTTGCAACGATAGGCGACATTCCTTTTGCAAAATTCAGAAATAAGATTGCAGCGCATTTCAGTGATTATCAACGAATCGCCACTGTGTCTCGCAGAAATAAATTTGAAGGAGCACCGAATTTCACCAAGATTGAAGAAAGAAACAACCACCTTTCACATTGCATAATTGGCGGACTTGCCTACCACTTCGACAGTCAGCAAAAAATGCCGATGGTGTTGTTAAACAACATTTTAGGCGGACCAGGAATGAATTCCAGATTAAATCTCAACATTAGAGAAAAATACGGATTCGCCTATACCATTGAATCGCAATACAACGCATATTCCGACACCGGCAACTTCTCAATATATATGGGTGTTGACCCACACTCTTTAGACAAAGCCGTCGATTTGGTTTTCAAGGAATTAAACAAATTGAAAAACAACCGACTCGGAACGATACAGTTATCGAACGCCAAAAATCAATTAGTAGGACAATTGGCATTGAGCAGCGAATCAGGACTGGGAGAACTCTTGTCGATGACACGTTCCGCATATTCACAAGAAAGCATCGAGCCTTTGTCTGAAACCGTCAGAATAATAAGAAACATCAGTTCCGACGACATTCTGAACGTCGCAAATGAAATTTTTGACAGTAAAAATATAAACACTATGATTTACAAAGGATTATAAAAAATATCCATTATTGTAAATTAACATTTGTTTTTTTATTTTTTTTATCATAACTTTGGAGTCATTCAAAAATAGTTGCGTTATGTTAGCACAGAAAGACTCCAAAAAACTGCCCATTATAGGAATCACGCAAGGTGACATCAATGGCATTGGTTATGAAATTATCCTAAAAACTCTTTGCGACAGTAGAATTTTTGATTCATTTATACCAATAGTGTACGGGCAATCGAAGGTTTTCTCTTATTACAAGAAAAACTTCAACATGGAAGATCTTTCATATTCTTTGATTAGAGATGCTCATCAGGCGCAAGCTGGAAGAATCAACTTCATCAACCACACTGACGAAGAACTGAAGATAGAACCAGGCATCGCGACCAACATTGCAGGCAAAGCTGCTTTCGACGCATTGAAACTCGCCGTCGACGACCTGAACAAAGGCTACATCGACGCATTAGTGACGGCGCCTGTCAACAAAAGCACCATACAATCAGAACAGTTCCATTTTTCAAGCCAGAAAAAATACATAAGCGCGTCATACAAAGACTGCACTCCTTTGATGCTGATGGTTTCTAACAAATTGATTGTCGGAAGCGTAACCAACCACATTTCTTTAAGAGAAACGCCAGACGCCATCACCAAAGAACTCATCACCAACAAACTTGACGTATTTATCAAGACATTGCAGAATGACTTCGGCATCAAATATCCTCGCATTGCCGTCATGGGACTCAACCCACACATCGGCGACAGCGGATTGTATGGCAAGGAAGAACTGGAAATCATTATCCCTGCGATAAAAGAAGCAAAAGAAAAAGACCAGCTTGTGTTCGGACCGTTCTCCGCAGACGGATTCTTCGGTTCAGCAGCATGGACAAAATACGACGGCGTATTATGTATGTTCCACGACCAAGCGATGATTTCATTCAAGATTCTGGCTGTTGAAGGCGGCGTCAACTTCACCGCAGGACTCCCTGTCGTAAGAACAGGTCCAGACCACGGAACAGGATACGATATCGCAAATAAAAACATCGCCGACCCTGACTCATTCCGTCATGCCATTTATCTCGCCATCGACGTGCTGAAGAATAGAGGTTTTTGACCATTGACTCTTCAGACGCCACAGGGGTGACGTCTCTACTTTTGACTTAAAAACTTTTGAGTTTTTGGGTTTCTAGTCTTCTATTTTTTTTGTATGTTTGCCGTATGAATTACACCATAGAAAAAATAGCATCAATTTTAAACGGCAAACTTATTGGCAGCAGAAATAAATCTCTTGTCATCAAAGACTTGCTGTTTGACAGCAGATTGATTTTCATACCAGAAAACACATTGTTTTTCGCATTAAAAAGTCAACGCAACGACGGAATAAAATATATAAACGGACTTTACGAAAAAGGCGTGAGAGCATTCGTGGTAGAAGAAATGCCAAACTCCGTAAAATTCGCTAACGATGCTACTTTCATCTTGGTTGACAACACTTTAAAGGCTCTTCAAAAAATAGCGATATACCACCGCAGCAACTTCAACATTCCAATCGTCGGAATAACAGGAAGTAACGGCAAAACCATCATCAAGGAATGGCTTTATCATATCTTTAGTCCTGAAATACCTACTGTCAGAACACCCAAGAGCTACAATTCACAGATAGGCGTTCCTTTGTCAATATGGCAACTCAATGATAAACACCAAATTGGATTTTTTGAAGCAGGAATATCACGTCCAGACGAGATGGACAATCTTAGAGATATCATTCAGCCTACGATAGGCATTTTCGCCAACATAGGCGAGGCACACGGAAAGCATTTCAGCAACATCAATAATAAGGTAGAGGAAAAGTTAAAACTTTTTCACAATGTCGACACTTTGATATATTGCCTCGACCATAAAGAAATCAAAGAAGCCGTCAGCAGATTAAGCGTCAGCACTTTCACTTGGAGCAGAACTGATGAGACCGCCGATGTTTTAATTCATTCCATTGAAAAAAATGAAAACCACACAGAGATTAAAGCAACTCAGAAACTCGGCAACTCAGCAACTCAGCAACTTAAAATAAACATACCTTTCACCGACGACGCTTCTATTGAAAACGCCATACATTGCTGGCTTACAGCACTGAAATTCAACATTTCAGAAAATGTCATCGAAAAAAAAATGGAGCAGCTCTCTCCTATCGCAATGCGCATGGAATTAAAGTCAGGCATCAATAACTGCGGAATCATCAACGACAGTTATAACTCTGATTTCAACGCACTTACGATAGCACTTAACTTCATGAACCAGCAACATCATGGAAAGAAACGCGTCGTGATTTTGTCGGACATCTTGCAAAGCGAATTAAACGAAGACGACCTATACGAAAAGATAGCGCAACTGATTAAAAACAAAGGCGTTGACCTTATCATTGGCATCGGCGAAGCGATGATGCGTCAAAGCAAGAAATTCGACATTGACAAGATTTTCTACCGCGACGTAAAAGACTTCTTGGCGAACCACCATATAGACACATTCCATAACCAACTGATTCTCATCAAAGGAGCGCGCGAATTCGGATTTGAAAAAATCAGTAATGTCTTACAAGAGAAAGCGCACGAGACCATTCTTGAGATAAACCTTAACAACTTGGTCAAAAATATGAACTATTATCGTTCTAAGTTAAAGAGTAACACCAAGTTAATGGTTATGGTAAAAGCCTTTGCATACGGAAGCGGCAACTTTGAGGTATCTAACGCTCTTGAATTCCATCATGCTGATTATCTTACCGTTGCTTATGCCGACGAAGGCATCGAACTGAGACGCAAGGGCATTAGTCTTCCAATCGTAGTGATGACTCCTGAAATAAACACTTTTGAAAGCATCATCAAAAATAACCTAGAACCAGACATCTATAGTTTCAGAAGCCTAAGTCTGTTAGAAGACGCTATAGAAAACATTGATATTAAATTAGATAACCCTATCGGCATTCACATCAAACTTGACACAGGAATGCACCGACTCGGTTTCTTGCCAGAAGATATTGACAGTCTTTTAGAACGACTTAAATCCAACGACAAGATTATCGTCAAAAGCGTGTTCTCTCATCTCGCAGGCAGCGACAGTCCTGAATTCAACGACTTCACAATGAAGCAGATAGTCAACTTTGAGAAGATGAGTTCAAAGATTGCCAAAGCTCTGCCATATAAGATATTAAGACATATCCTTAATAGCGCTGGAATAAGTCGTTTCACTGATTATCAATACGATATGGTAAGATTAGGACTCGGCATCTACGGCATCGCTCCTTGCGAAGAAGACAAAGGCAAGTTAAAGACCGTTATCTCTTTGAAAACCACTATAGTACAGATAAAAGAATATGAAGTCGGCGAGACGATTGGCTACAGCAGAAAAGGTAAAATCGAGAGAAAATCACGCATCGGCGTCGTTCCAATAGGTTATGCCGACGGATTAAAGAGAGAATTGGGCAACGGCAACGCTTGTTTCTACGTCAACGGCAAAGCCGCTCCTATCATCGGCAACATCTGCATGGACATGTGCATGATTGACGTCACAGGAATCGACTGTAAGGAAGACGACACTGCGATACTATTCAACGAAGATTATCCTGTTGAAAGAATTGCAGAAGCATGTAATACAATACCTTACGAAATCCTGACAAGCATTTCACAACGCGTAAAACGAATTTATTATCAGGAATAATATTTTATATTTTTATTTCGTTAAACAATAAATTCCTACACAATATTTTATTAAATTTGTATTCTTAATAATTAGAAACTTTAACATAAAAAATCAGATCTTTATGTCAGAAAATCTTGTTATAATCCCGACATATAACGAAAAAGAAAACATTGAAAAAATCATACGATATGTTTTCCAAATGCCAATGGCGTTTGACATTCTTATTATTGAAGACAACAGTCCTGACGGAACTGCAGATATCGTCAAAAGATTGATGCAAGAGTTTCCTGACCGTCTTTTCATTGAAGAAAGAAAAGGCAAATTAGGTCTTGGCACAGCATACATCCACGGTTTCAAGTGGGCTTTAGCTCGTGACTATCAATATATTTTCGAGATGGATGCCGACTTCTCACACAATCCTGACGACCTTATAAAACTACACGACGCTTGCGCTAACGGTGCCGACTTGTCAATCGGTTCAAGATACATCACCGGCGTTAATGTCGTCAACTGGCCAATGGGTCGCGTGTTAATGTCTTATTACGCATCGGCTTACGTACGTTTCATCACAAGAATGAAGACAAGAGACACGACTGCAGGTTTTGTTTGTTATACAAGAAAAGTATTGCAAACCATCGACTTAGACAAGATAAAATTCATCGGTTACGCTTTCCAGATTGAAATGAAATACACAGCGTGGAAACTCGGTTTCAACATCAAGGAAGTGCCTATCATCTTTACCGACCGTGCTGAAGGAACATCAAAGATGTCGGGCGGCATTTTCAAAGAAGCCATCTTCGGAGTGATAAATTTAAGATGGAGAGGAATGATTGGAAAAATTAAACCTAAAAAAATATGAACTACATAATCAAAAACGCAACACTTGTCAATGAAGGCAAATCTTTCTTGGCAAGTGTTGTCATTTCAGGCGACACAATAGAAAAAATCACACATACTATTGACACTGACTCTGACTATTCAGGATACGAAGTCATTGATGCAAAAGGACTTCTGTTACTTCCAGGTGCCATTGACGATCAGGTACATTTCAGAGACCCTGGATTGACACATAAAGGCGATATCGCTTCAGAAAGCCGCGCTGCCGTAGCCGGAGGCGTAACTTCATTTATGGATATGCCTAACACTGTGCCTAACACCTTGACACAACAACTGTTACAAGACAAATACGACATCGCAGCGGAAAAGTCAATGGCGAACTACTCATTCTATATGGGCGTTTCTAACGACAACATCGACGAAGTCCTTAAAACAGACCCTAAAAACATTTGCGGCATCAAGGCTTTTATGGGTTCAAGTACAGGCAACATGTTGGTTAACAACGAATCAACATTAGAAAGACTCTTCAAAGAAGCACCTTGTCTCGTAGCAACGCACTGCGAAGACGAAGCTATTATCCGCAATAACATCGAGATTTTCAAAGCAAAATACGGCGATGACGCTCCTGCCTCAATACATCCGCTCGTACGCAGCGCAGAAGCTTGTTACAAGACATCGTCATACGCCGCAGAATTAGCGTCAAAATTCGGAACACAACTTCATATCCTCCATCTTTCAACAGCAAAGGAAGTACAGTTGTTTAACAACAATATTCCATTGAAAGACAAAAAGATAACTGCAGAAACATGTTTACATTACCTTCTCTTTGACGACAGAGATTACGCCACAAAGAACACATTCTTAAAATGTAATCCTGCAGTTAAGACTGAAACCGACAAATTAGCTTTGATACAAGGATGCATTGACAATCATATTGATATCTTGGCAACAGACCATGCCCCTCATACTTTTGAAGAGAAAAACAAACCATATTTCACTGCGCCATCAGGAGGAACATCGGTTCAACATTTGCTTCTAGGTGCATTGGAACTCGCCAACAAAGGCATTATGACAAGAGAAAAAGTAGTGGAATTATTATCACATAATCCTGCTACATTATTCAGAATCAACAAGAGAGGTTACATCAGAGAAGGATATTATGCCGACTTAGTCTTGATAGACCCTAACAAAGAACAAGTCATCAGCAACGAAAACGTATATTACAAATGCGGATGGACCGCCTACGAAGGCATGAAACTCAGTTGCAGCGTGACACACACTTTCATCAATGGCGAATTGGTATATCACAATGGCGATTTCAAAGAAGATTATAAAGGCAAGAGACTGACTTTCAACAGATAAAACTATGATAAAAAAATTATTCTTAGCGAGTTTAGTATTTCTTTCAGCATTTTCTTGTTCAAGAAATATAGTTGTAGAAAATATCATTGAACAATATGACGACGGCAGCAATAAAGTCGTTCATTATTATCAAGAAAAGAGAAACGGCGAGAGTGTTTGGGTCGGCGAGACTTGGTTTTACCAAGAAGGCATGAAACACCTTGAGGGACCTATTGTTGACGGAAAGCGTAACGGCGAGTTCAAATCATACTATAAATCAGGCGCTGTGTTAAGCGAAGGCACTTTCGTTGATGGCAAGAGAGAAGGTAAAGCCGTAGTATATCACGAAAACGGCAAAGTCAACTACGAAGGATTTTATAAAAACGGCAAGGAATGCGGCATCTGGAAATTCTATGATGACCAAGGCAATTTATATAACGAAGTCAACAGAGATTCAAAATGAAGCTGTCCGTATTTTCTGACGAATACTATATGCAACAGGCACTTAACGAAGCTCTTATAGCAGAGGAAAACGATGAAGTGCCTGTTGGTGCCGTCATTGTCTGTAACGACAAAATCATAGCACGCGCACACAATCAAGTGGAACAACTGAACGACGTGACTGCACATGCCGAGATGCTGGCATTGACATCAGCATTCAACGCTATGGGCGCCAAATATCTGGACGACTGCACATTATATGTCACTTTAGAACCTTGCGTGATGTGTGCCGGCGCATTAGCTCACGCCCACGTCAGCAGAGTCGTTTGGGCTTGCGACGACAAAAAAAACGGATACAGCAAACACGGAAATCTGCTGCATCCAAAAGCCAAAATACAAAAAGGCATACTTGAAGAAGAATGCCTTAAAGTATTGAAAGGATTCTTTGAGAAAAAACGTAATTAATAATTGTAGAGACGTCACCCTCGTGGCGTCTCAACGGATTTTTGGATTTTAACGGATTTTTGGATTTTTTTGAGACGCCTCTCAAAAAAAATAATTGAGACGCCTCTCAAAAAAATAATTGAGACGCCACAGGGGTGACGTCTCTACTGTTTTAATCCTCAAAAACATGATGTATCGCCTTCAATCTGAATGCCGAGACGATTTCCGACAATCCGTAGATTATGAATGAAAGCGCAATGTAAACGGCCACGGTCACAACTCCTAAAGTCATCGGACGCAACAAGATAAGCACCGCTAAGACAAGCAACACGATACCGCAAAACAGTGTCAATCCGTAACCTTTAACCTTGAAATTCTTCAGGTCGCCAGCATAGCTGATTGTCAAAGTCGGAGGCCAAGCGGTCTTAGGAAGACAAGAGAAGAACACAACTCCTTGGGTCA
>JAZOSA010000054.1:0-21518 GCA_045656905.1 Bacteroidales bacterium | reverse complement strand
CATCTGCATCGTCCCTATCGCAGGCTGCACCTGGACTGGCATGAACGACGACTTCGAAGCCATCGACAAGGCCGTCACAGAATTCAACAAGAAGACAGGCAACCAACTCTGTATCCACGTCGATGCTGCATCCGGAGGTTTCATTCTTCCATTCCTAAAACCTCACGTCAAATGGGACTTCAGATTGGATAACGTTTTGTCAATAAGCACCTCAGGTCACAAATACGGATTAGTATATCCAGGCTTGGGCTGGGTCATCTGGAAAGACAAGAAGTATCTGCCTTCTGAAATGGCGTTCAGCGTCAACTACCTCGGCGCCGACATTACACAAGTAGGTCTTAATTTCTCACGACCAGCAGCTCAAGTCCTGGGACAATATTATCAATTCATCAGATTAGGATATCAAGGTTACAAGGCAATTCAGCAGAATTCAATGGAAATTGCAGAATACCTCCACGAAGAAATCGGTAAGATGCCTCAGTTCAAGAACTACAGCAGCGAACTCGTCAACCCGTTGTTCATCTGGTCGTTGAACCCTAAATACGATAAAGTCGCCAACTGGACCTTGTACGACTTGCAATACAAGTTACAACAAAACGGATGGATGGTTCCAGCGTATACATTGCCGAAGGATTTAGAGCAATGCGTTGTGATGAGAATTGTCTGTCGTCAAGGATTCAGCCGCGACATGGCCGACATGCTCCTGACCGACATCAGGATGGCTGTCGCCGACCTTGAAAAACTCAGCTACCCTACCCAATCGCGAGTTGAAGTCAACAGGAACATACATCCTAAACAAAGCTTCAACCACGGAGGGAAGAAGAGTTGACAATGTACAATTGACAATTAACAATTAGAGGTGCGTCGAATTTGATGCGCCTCTTTTTTTATATAAAAATCTTTACATTATCTATGTCTCTGCGAGAGAATGTTATTTATTTTTTCTTACATTTGCCACATAAAACGCTGACACTGACTCAGACGCAGACCGCTGATAGTCAAGCATACCCAAAGACTGTTGTCTGTTGTCTGTTGACCTTAAACTTTTAAACAAAAAAATGATAAACAAAGTATATAAATTCGGCGGCGCGTCAGTGAAAGATGCTAATGCTGTTAGAAACTTAAAGAACATTCTTGAAAAAGAAGACAGAAGCGATTTGTTGCTCGTAATCTCCGCGATGGGAAAAACGACAAACGCCATTGAGAAAGCTCTTGGCGACTTCCGCGCAAATGACGGTCACCTCGAGATAAGTGCGCTCAGCGAGATAATAGAATATCATGAAAATATCATGACCGACCTCTTCGAGGGCAATACCGACCACCCTATCTTCGAGACGATGACAAACCTCTTCCTCGACTTATATCTCAACCTTCAAGAGACAGGTTTCGACTACGACTATCAATACGACAACACCGTCAGTTTCGGCGAGATTCTCTCAACAACATTGATTTCCACTTACCTCAACGAATGCGGAATAAAGAATGAATTGCTCGACGCCCGCGAATATATCATCACCGACCATAACTTCCGCGCCGCTAACCCGGAATGGGACGACATCCGACTTCGCATCGACAAACTCAACGACGAACATAACGGAACGATGTATATAACTCAAGGATTCATCGCAAGTTCTACTTCTCCAAAGACCACAACGACACTCGGAAGAGAAGGTTCCGACTTCACCGCCGCCATCTTCGCCAACGGACTCAACGCCAAAGAACTCACGATATGGAAAGACGTCGACGGTCTCCGCAATGCCGACCCTAAACGCTTCCCTGACACACAAAAAATAGAACACCTCTCCTACTTCGAAGCGATAGAACTCGCTTTCTACGGAGCTTCCATCATACATCCAAACACACTCAAACCTTTACAAAACAAGAACATACCTCTTAAAGTACGTTCCTTCCTAGACACCAGTCTCAAACCATCCGTCATCGACGGAACAAAAGAATATATCGAATATGTGCCATCATTCATCGTCAAAGAAAAGCAGACGCTGATGAGCATCACGCCCCGCGACTATTCTTTTATGAACGAACATAATCGTGCTCTCATTTTCAACATTATGGACGAACTTAACATACACGCCAACATGACACAAGTGTCGGCACTCGTCCTTTCGATATGTTTCGATGAAAATGAAAAGAAACGCCTCCAACTCACAGAGGCGCTCTCTCAAGCTTTTAAGATAAAATACAACGACGGACTTCAACTCTTCACCATACGTCATTACCAAGAAGGACTAGAAAAAGACTTCGTCAACGGCAGAAAAATATACGTAGAACAAAGAAGCCGAAGCACGTACCAGATTGTTTTTTAAAGTCTATGAGTCTATGAGTCAATAAGTCTATGAGTTTATTCTAAGAGCACTTATTGACTTATTGACTCATAGACTTATTGACTCATAGACTTATTATCTTTATTTCTCCCAATGGAACGGTTGAATCTGTGAGTCTTTATCTTGCCATGATGGTTTTCTTAAAGCGTATATTATAAAAGGTATCGCGACGAAGACGATGCAGCCTATTATCATCACGCTGAACCAGACCGTATTGCTACCTGTCGAGATTTGACTTGGAGGAATGAAGCTCAACACGAAAGCAAGCAATGAACCCAAGAAACCGATACCACCGACAAACCACATCAAGAAGTTGCCTTTCTTGCCGATTCTAAACGCACGAGGCGCATCTTTCATAATATAACGGAGATAGATAGCTGCGGCAAACATCAAGAGATACATTATTAAGTAAAGCAAAACCGTCATCTGTGACAAAATCTGATAGAAACTCTGTACTGAAGGCATCACAACGAAGAGAAGACTTAAGATTGTGACGATGATGCCTTGGATTATCAAGATGTTACTTTGAACACCAAGTTTGTTTGTCTTTTGGAAGAAAGGAGGAAGATAACCTGCTTTACCAACGACGAGCAAACCTTTTGAAGGACCTGAAACCCATGCCAATACGCCAGCGAGAACACCGAACGCAAGAGCGATGGCAATGACAGGGAACATCCATGAAGCGTGAATATATTTGAAATAATTGTCAAAACCTATCAACAAACTCTGGGTCAAGTTGATGTTGTTTTTAGGAATGATGAAACCGAGGGCGTAAGTGCCTAAGACAAAAATCAACACTGTCATAAGAGCGCCGATGAACACAGCGCGAGGATAACTCTTGCTTGGATTATCCATATCTGTGACGTGAACACCTGTCATTTCCATACCAGCATAAAACAAGAAGATACTTGAAGCAAGGACGAGATTGTCGAGACGTGCCAAGTCTGGCCAGAAACTACCGCTAAGATCCATCTGTATAGGACCGCCTGTCGCGACATAATAAATTCCCAATACAATCAACAAGATAGATGGAATAATAGTACCGATGAGACCGCCTATCTTCGACACTTTACCAACCCAGTCAAGGCCTTTAAATGCGATGAAAGTAGCGAGCCAATAGATGGCGAGCACCACGATAAGAGTGTAGATTTTGTTATCCGCAAGTGCCATGTCAGCAGAAGGATTCATGCCGATAAATGCAAGAGAAACAGCTCCGAAAGTCAGTACTGTAGGATACCAGATGGTGTTTTGGAACCATTGAAGCCAGATGGCGAGGAAACCAAGTCGCTTGCCGAAAGCCTCGCCGACCCAGCGGAACACACCGCCTTCTTTATTGGCAAACATTGACGCCAGCTCCGCAGCCACCAATGAGGTCGGGATTAGGAAGACAAGAGCACCAAACAAATAATAAAAAGCCGAACTCAAACCATATTCGGCTTGGGCAGGAAGTCCTCGCAAAGAAACAACCGCCGTGACATTCATGATAGCAATAGTGAAAACACTAAGCTTCGCAATCGTTTTTGTTTTATTTGAATCCATAAGCGTAAAAATTTTATCACAAAAACAAGACGAAAAGAGATTTGTTCAAATATTGACTCTGACACAGACCCAAACTCGGCAACTTAAATTAAAAAAATCTTTAGTCTTTAGTCTTTACTCTTTAGACTTTTTATTATATTTGCGAGTTGTAATTACATTTCGTATTATGAAAAACATAAAAGTACTTGATAAAGAATTTGAACCATACATTTCACAAGTTGAAATAGAATCTGCTATAGACAGGATTTGTGAGCAGATTAACAAAGATATGTACGACAAAAATCCTTTATTCTTGGTAATGCTCAACGGTGCTTTTATGTTCGCATCTGAATTATTGAAAAAACTTGATATGGATTGTGAGACTTCCTTCGTGAAATATTCCACATATTCTGGAACGAAGAGCAACTGCGAAGTAAAAGAACTCATCGGTCTCAACAACTCTCTTCAAGGTCGTAATATAGTTGTAATTGAAGACATCATCGACTCTGGTTTCACCATGAAGTGCTTGTTACAAAAGCTTGAAGAAATGGGTGCTGCCAGCGTCAGAATCGCCACTATGCTTTTCAAGCCAGAGGCTTTCAAATTCGATTATAAAATTGACTACATCGGAATGAACATCGGCAATGAATTCATTGTTGGTTATGGACTTGATTACAACGAACACGGAAGAAATTATCCTTCAATATATAAAATTGTTGAAGAAAATTAAATAGATTAAACGATACAGATATGTTAAATATAATAATTTTCGGACCTCCTGGCGCAGGCAAAGGCACTCAGTCTGAACACTTAAAAGAAAAATATAACCTTACATATATCTCAACAGGTCAAGTGCTTCGCGCTGAAATGGCAGCAGGCACAGAAATAGGTCTTAAAGTGAAAGACATCATCGACCACGGCGGACTCGCCTCTGATGAAATCGTCACTGAGATAATAGAGAAATTCATCGTCAACCACTCCGACAGCAATGGTTTCCTCTTCGATGGTTTCCCTCGCACCGTGAAACAAGCAGAAATTCTTGAAGACTTATTCAAGAAATATAATCTCACACTCAACGGCGTCGTAAGTCTCGAAGTGCCAGAAGAACTGCTCATCGAACGTATGCTCGAACGCGGCAAGACTAGCGGACGCGCCGATGACAACATCGAGTCAATTCACTACCGCTTCGTGGAATATGACAGCAAAACAAAACCTGTCCTCGACTTCTATCAACACAAAAACTGCCTCCACCCTATCAACGGCGTCGGCACTATAGAAGAGATTTTTGAAAACATCTGTGAAACAATTGACTCAATAAATAATTAATTAACAATTTACAATGTACAATTAACAATGAATAATTAATTAAGGCACCATCAATTGTTAATTGCTAACTGTTAATTGTTAACTGTAAATTGAACTATGTTCCAAGATTTCTCTAACACCAAAGTCTTTAAGGTGTTAAAAAATAAAGTCAACACCGGCAGCAATCCTAAATTCACAGGAGTTGCAGTGCCGGTGTTTTCTCTTAATACCCAAAGCAACTTCGGCGTAGGAGAATTCCTCGACCTTAAACAACTCGCAGACTGGTGCGAAAAAGTAGGGATGAAAATGATTCAGATTCTTCCCATCAACGACACACGCACCGACGACTCTTGGGACAACTCATACCCTTATAAAGCTATCTCAACAAAAGCACTGCATCCTATATATCTTAACCTCGACAAACTAGGAACACTTCAGGATGAAAACGACAGAGTTTATTTTGAAAATCAAAAAATTATCTTAAAAGCCAAAGACTATGTCGACTATCCAGAAGTGATGAAAGTCAAAGATATCTACTTCAAAAAGATATTCAAACAAGACTGGGAGTCAACAAAAAACACCGAAGATTTCCAATCATTCTTCAAAGAAAATAAAGATTGGCTCATACCTTACGCTGAATTCTGTTTACAGACAACGGTCAACAGTCAACAGTCAACAGACCTAGTTCCAAGTTCTGAGTTCTACTATTTCCTACAATATCATCTCGACAAGCAACTAAAAGAATCCGTTGATTATCTTCATGAGAAAGGCATCGCGTTGAAAGGCGATATTCCTATCGGCATTGGACGTCACAGTGTGGAAGCGTGGACGAATCCAGAGCTTTTCAACCTCGACTGCCAAGCGGGAGCTCCGCCTGACGCTTTCGCAACAGAAGGTCAGAACTGGGGATTTCCGACATACAACTGGAATGCGATGGCAAACGACAACTACCAGTGGTGGCGCGACCGACTCACTCAGATGAGTCGCTACTTCGACGCGTATCGCATCGACCATATCTTAGGATTCTTCAGAATATGGGAGATTCCACAAGAACACACACAAGGCATCATGGGACACTTCAGTCCTGCTATCAGCTGTCTGCCATCAGCAGTCAGCAGTCAGTTGTCAGCGAGTTATGAGAGACTGACGAAACCTTATATAAGAGGGCATTTCCTTCATGAATATTTCGGAGAATTCACCGAAGAAGTAAGAGAGAATTATCTCAACGAGACTTCATTCAGTTATTTTGAGTTAAAAGAAGAATTCAACACTCAGAGAAAAATCACTGATTTTTTTGCCAACAGACAACAGACGACAGACGACAGTCATAAAGACGAGAAAATAAAAAACGGACTTATCGCGCTGTGTGCGGAAGTCTTGTTCGTGGAAGATAAAAACGGTGGATTACATCCGCGCATAGCTTTGCAATTCACGCATTCTTACAACGAACTAGAATATTATCAAAAAGATAACATCAACAGATTATACGACGAATATTTCTATTACAGAAACGAGGCACTTTGGAAAGAAGAAGCTTTGAAGAAACTTCCTAAGATTATCGAAGCCAGCGACATGCTTGTCTGCGGTGAAGACCTCGGTATGGTTCCTGCCTGCGTCAAGGATGTTATGCAACAACTTAATATTCTTAGCCTTGAAGTTCAGAGAATGCCAAAGAATCCTTACGACACATTCGTCAATCCAAAAGAGAATCCGTATCTCAGTGTCGATACCACATCAACGCACGACATGTCAACCATAAGAGGTTGGTGGGAAGAAAACGGCGAAGTTACAAACCGTTTCTACAGAGAAATGCTAGGACATCACGAAGGAGCACCTTATTTCGCAGAACCTTGGGTTTGCAAAGAAATCATCGAGCAGCACCTCAACTCGTCTTCAATGTGGGTCATCATTCCTATTCAAGATTACATCGCCATGGACGGCGACTTCAGATGGGACGCCACACAAAGAGAACAAATCAACATTCCTGCAAATTCACGTCATCATTGGTGCTATAAAATGCATCAAAGTCTTGAATCCCTTAACGAGAGACAAGACTTTAACGATATGATTTATAAAATGATAAAAAGCTCAGGTCGATAAACCCAAGCTTTCAATTTTCAATTTTCAATTTTCAACTCCCCCTTATATTCTCCTGTGATAATATTGTTGTTATTATCCTTGCAGTCGATAATATGGATTGTGTAAATATCGTTGGTTTTCGACACTTTCACTTTTCCTAGAAGCATCACGCCTGCTTCAACGTCGCCATCCAACCAAGCACCGCGCTTAAATCTGTGATTGTATTTCTCATCATATGCGTATGGAATATAAATTCCGCTTGGCAAGTATTCATTAACCTCAGAATAGAAAAGGAAGTTAATTGAATGAGGTTCATTGCTGTTGCTGTTATCTAAAGTAAGTCTCAACTGATAATAGCCATTATCCTTGCCGACATCCTGCAACTTGGCTTCGTTTACGTAATAAGTCTTTTCACCCACTTTGAAAAATCCGTCATCTGGATAATCTGGATTACATGATGAAAATAACAATGCTATAAAACCTAATAATAAAATGTTAATTCTAGACAATTTCATAACCATTTAGATAAATAAATTCAGTGTGTAAAATTAATAAAATTTCATTTATTTTTTGAAAAAAAATCAGTATATTTGCACTAAGAGTTTCAGTTCTTTGATATTTGAAAAATTAAAGAATGCTGAAACAAAATCTATTTTTATTCGTTTTAATTATAACTAACTAAATCTAAAAAAACTATGGCAACAATTTCAGGAAAATACTTAGGAAATTTATGCAGTGAATTAACTCACAACGCATCAGGAGTAAAGATAAACGTCGACGGCAACGGCAAAGGATTCTCACCTGTCGATTTAACCGCAGCATCATTAGGCGCATGTATGATGGCGATGATGGCTTACACTGCAGAAAGCAAGGGAATCAACCTTGAAGGCATGAGCATCGAAGTCGACAAAGCAATGGCAGACGCTCCTCGCAGAATAGGCGAAATAAACATCACTGTCAACTTCACACAACAATATTCCGACAAAGAAAAAACATTATTGCAAAGAGCCGCCGACACATGTCCAGTCAAAAAGACATTAAGCAGCGAATGTAAAGTCAATGTTGTGATGAACTTCATTTAAGACTTCAAGTAGAGACGTGTCAACAATACCGATGAAATAAACAATGGATTGTTGATGCGTCTTTTTTTAAAGTCACCGAGACTTAGCAACTTGGTAACTTAATTTCTTAGCGACTCAAAATTAACCAAAACAGAATCCATCACTCTTTTCATCACGACCGGATTGTCGTTATAATAATCCATATTTTCGTAAAAGACAGAATCGGTGATGCCGTAATGCTCGAAGAGAGCTTCATATCCTTTGGTTTTCAGGTTATTCGTACTTATACTCTTACCTCTTCTGTGATTGATGGCGTTTTCCAAGATGTAAACGTCAGTCATTATCTCCACCATCTGAGGTTCAGACAATAAAACATTCGGTGCTGTCACCTTAGTCTGTTTATCACCACAAGACATCAAGAGCAACAACACCGAAAGTGTCAATATTTTCAAATTCTTAGTTACCAACTTCTGAGAAGAATTTAATTCTCATAAGACGTACTTCCTCTTCTTCGTAATCGTTTACGCCGAGAGCGTCCATTGCATCTTCAACGGTATCGGAATCAGCTTCGCGGAAATATTCCAGAATATCTTCTTGATGATATTCGTCGATATTATCTTCGATGTAATAGTTGATGTCGAGGCGTGTTCCGCTAGCGACGATGCTTTCGATTTCAGTGAGGAGTTCATCGAATCCCATATTCTTAGAATGAGCGATGTCTTCCAACGGAATCTTTCTGTCAATATTTTGAATAATACTGATTTTCAACGCTGACCTATTGACTGAAGACTTAATCACCATGTCATTAGGACGAGTGATTTCGTTTTCTTCGACATATTCCTTGATAAGTTCCAAGAAAGGCTGACCGAATTTCTGAGCCTTACCTTGACCCACGCCGACGATTTGAGTAAGTTCGTCCATCGTGATAGGATATTGAATTGTCATATCCTCGAGTGAAGGGTCTTGGAAAATCACGAAAGGAGGCAGATTCATCTTCTTCGCCATTGTCTTGCGAAGGTCTTTCAGCATAGCGAACAATGTCTTGTCGGTTCCGCTATCCTTGCCGAAAGCCACTCTTTCTTCATCCATATCTTCATCTTCAGGATTATCGTAGTCGTGGTCTTTAGCCACCATCACGGTATAAGGATTCTTCACGAAGTCCTTACCTTCTTTAGTGACTTTAAGCACGCCGTATTCTTCAATATCTTTTGACAAGAGTTTGTTGACGATAGCCTGACGGATTATTGATGTCCAGTATTTTTCATCATTATCGTCGCCAGCGCCGAAGAACTCATTAGTGTCGTGTTTCGCAGTTTTGATATCGCCGGTTGCTTTGCCTGCGAGGAGTTCTGCTATATGTTTTGTCTTGAAAAGCTGTTTTGTTGCGATGATAGCGTCGATAGCGAGTTTGACATCTTCCTTGCCATCGAATTTCACTTTAGGGTTGATACAGTTGTCGCAAGCGCCGCAGTTTTCTGTTTCGTAAGACTCGCCGAAGTAGTGAAGCAAGAGTTTATGACGGCATACCGACGACTCTGCGTAAGTCACTGTTTCGTTAAGGAGTTCGCGAGCGATTTCCTGTTCAGCGACGTCTTTACCTTTATTGAATTTTTCAAGTTTATGAATATCTTCGTAATCGTAGAAGGCGATACATTTACCTTCGCCGCCGTCACGACCAGCGCGTCCTGTCTCTTGATAATAACCTTCAAGACTCTTAGGGATGTCGTGGTGGATGACGAAGCGGATGTCTGGTTTGTCGATGCCCATACCGAAAGCGATAGTTGCTACGATGATATCAGCCTCCTCCATCAAGAATCTGTCTTGATTGTCGCGACGAGTCTGTGTGTCGAGACCAGCGTGATAAGGGAGAGCGCGGATACCGTTAGCCACGAGGACTTCAGCGAGTTCTTCAACTTTCTTACGGCTCAAGCAGTAAACGATACCAGATTTTCCAGGATTACTCTTAATATATTTTATGATATCCTTGACGACGTCTTTAGTCTTTGGACGCACCTCGTAATAAAGGTTAGCTCTGTCGAATGACGACTTGAACACTTTAGCGTCGAGGATTTCAAGGTTTTTCATTATGTCTTTCTGAACCTTCACTGTTGCTGTTGCAGTGAGAGCTATGACTGGCAAATTTGGTCCGATGGCATTGATGATAGGACGGAGACGTCTGTATTCAGGACGGAAGTCGTGACCCCATTCAGAGATACAGTGCGCTTCGTCGATGGCGAAGAACGAGATCTTCAATCCGCGCAAGAACTCCACTGTCTCTTCTTTTGTAAGAGATTCAGGAGCGACATATAATAACTTTGTCTTTCCGCTTGAAAGGTCTTCTTTCACCTGATTGAGTTCTGTCTTCGACAATGAAGAATTCATAACGTGAGCGATGCCTGAGTCGGCGCCGAAGTTACGAATCATATCCACCTGATTCTTCATCAAAGCGATCAATGGTGAAACGACGATGGTTGTGCCTTCACTAATCAGTGCTGGCAACTGATAACATAGCGACTTGCCGCCGCCTGTAGGCATAAGGACAAACGTATTGTTGCCTGCCAATATACTTTTTATAATAGCCTTTTGATTGCCTTTGAATTGCTCGAAACCGAAAACATTCTTCAGTAAATCGTGCAAACCTTTTTCATCAATTTTTGCCATATTCTATTCAATGAAATTTTATTTATATTTGCAAAGTCTTGCTTAAAGTAAAATTTATATTTCGTTTCAGACAAAGTTATGATTTTTAATTTTAAAGAAGCAAGAAAAAAGTAATATTTTTTTTCAGTTATGGAAAGCATCAAAGATATCGCAATACAAGTTATTGATACAGAAGCCAATTCAATATTAGGTTTAAAGGAACTTTTAACTGATAATTTCACAAAAGTTGTAGAATTAATATTGAATTCCAAGGGCAATGTGATTGTTTCTGGCATTGGAAAAAGCGCAAATATCGCACAAAAGATTGTCGCGACATTAAATTCCACTGGAACGACGGCTGTTTTCATGCACGCTGCCGACGCCATTCACGGCGATTTAGGCATCATCAGAGACGACGATATTGTGATAATTATTTCCAAAAGCGGCGAGACGCCTGAAATCAAAGTGCTCACTCCATTAATAAAAACAAGGGGGAACAAACTCGTTGCCATCGTAGGCAACACCGAGTCTTTCCTAGCAAAAGAAGCAGATTACGTCATCGACACTACGGTGCCTCACGAGGCTTGTCCTAACAACCTCGCTCCTACTGCCAGCACCACGGCACAGCTCGTCATGGGCGACGCCCTCGCGATGGCTCTGCTGAAATGCCGCGGATTCAGCGCGCAAGACTTCGCGAAATTCCATCCCGGCGGCGCGCTGGGAAAACGACTCTACCTCAGAGTCGGCGACCTATGCGTAAAAAACGCAAGACCTATGGTGACAGAAAACGATGTCATGACAAACGTCATTATCGAAATAACTGAGAAAATACTCGGCGCGACAGCAGTGATGCGCGACGACAAACTCATCGGAATCATCACCGACGGCGACCTCAGAAGAATGCTCATGAAACACCCTAACATCGAAGAGGTGAAAGCTAAAGACATCATGACGCAAAACCCTAAGACAATAGACAAAAACGACTTGGTCGTCAACGCTTTAGAATTGATGCGCAAAAAATCCATCACTCAACTCCCAGTCATGGAAAACGGCAACTACGTCGGAATGATTCATATTCACGACATTATTAAGGAAGGAATAATTTAAACCAAGAACTAAGAACTAAGAACTAAGAACTAAGAACTTTTAACACTGACACAGACACTGACTATGAACTATAAACTATAAACTATAAACTATAAACTATAAACTATAAACTATAAACTTTACACTATACACTCCCCAACTACTATAAACTATACACTATCAACCATAAACTTTAAAACAATGATATTAAGAACCGACAATTTAATAAAGAAATATAACAACCGCACTGTCGTGAAGGGCGTGAGTGTGGAAGTGAAACAAGGTGAAATCGTTGGTTTGTTAGGACCTAACGGCGCTGGAAAGACCACCACATTTTATATGACCGTCGGTCTCATAAAACCATTTTCCGGCCACGTTTATCTCGACAACGAAGATATTACGCAGTTTCCGATGTATAAACGAGCTCAACTCGGAATCGGTTATCTCGCACAAGAAGCATCGGTGTTCCGTCAGCTCAGCGTCGAGGACAACATCGCTTCGGTTATGCAGTTTAAAAAAGGCATGACAAAGGAACAGCAGAAAGAAAAACTCGAGGAACTGCTTAACGAATTCAGTCTTCAACACATAAGAAAAAGCAAGGGCATTCAACTCTCCGGCGGTGAACGACGCAGGACTGAGATAGCACGCGCCCTCGCCGTCGACCCTAAATTCATACTCCTTGATGAACCTTTCGCCGGCGTTGACCCCATCGCTGTAGAAGACATACAACGTATCGTGGCCAAACTGAAAAACAAAAACATAGGCGTGCTCATCACCGACCATAACGCCAACGAGACATTGTCAATAACCGACAGAGCTTATCTCGTTTTTGAAGGACAGGTGCTTAAATCTGGCACTCCAGAAGAACTCGCCAACGACGAAGTGGTTCGCTCTCATTACCTCGGAACGAATTTTGAACTAAGAACCAAGAACTTTGAACTCTGAACCAAGAACTTTGAACTAAGAACTATGAACTATAAAAAAATATGACAGCATTTACAAAAATAGAATTCGTCGATTTGGGTTTAAGTGTAAGATGGGCGAGTTGTAATATCGGCGCATCGTTTCCAGAAGATTGCGGCACGTATGTTTCTCAACTAGAATATGACAATTTGAATGCTGAGTCAGCGTCACAGTACAAAGTTCCATCACGAGAAGAATGGCAGGAACTGATGCGAGAATGCACATGGAGATTTACGATACAGAACGGCGTAAAAGGCGAACTCGTCGTGGGACCTAATGGCAACAGCATATTCCTTCCTGCATCTTTTGATGACGGAAAACAAGGAAAATATTGGAGTTCCTCATCCAATGAAAATGAGACTTACTATCTTGATTTCAACTATATTGGAATCAGAATGAACAACGAATGCAGGACTAACAGTCTGTGCGTACGTTTTGTTAATTCTTATTGACTCTAAAAAGAGATATCACGATGTAGAACAACATCACGAATGGTATCGCTGCGAATCCTAAAAACACGAATGCCACGACAGCGAATATCGCCAAGATATAAATGTGTATGTTTTCTTTAAACCTTAAATTCTTAATTTTCAAAGAGAAGAAAGGGATTTCGCTTACCATCAGATAGCTGAAAATCACGACTATCGAGATAAGGAAATAAACATTCGACATATTGTTCGCCATGAATGCCAATTTCTCATTTTGCAAGGTGAAAGGCAACGACGCCACGAAGAGTCCCATCGCTGGAGTCGGGAGTCCGATGAATGAAGTCGTTTGTCGGTCGTCGATGTTGAACTTAGCGAGGCGCAATTCCGCGAACACTGCGAGGAAGAAAGCGGCGAAAGGCAATATATTGAAACCTGCTATTTCAAGACTGTTGACTGTTGGTTTAGATAGTGATAGATTATAAACGAAGGTGCGACACCGAAAGAGACGACATCAGATAGCGAGTCGAGCTGCGCTCCGAGTGGAGAGTACGCCTTGAGGAGACGAGCCGCAAAACCATCGAAGAAGTCGAAAATTGCAGCTAAAAATATCATCACGCCTGCCGCTACAGCATAACCATTACACATCAATACTATTGAAATACAACCAGATAAAAGGTTGCAACATGTTATCGCATTAGGAATATGTTTTATCATTTTTATCATTAAAGTCAACGGACAACGGACTACAGTCAACAGTCTTTGCCCTTAATTATTAATTTTCAATTTTCAACTTTCATCTTACGTAATGTGGCATATCTTCAGGAAGAATAATTGAATATTCTACAAGACCTTTAATTTCGCCGTCGACATACCAAGGAGTCTGGTAAATCATTTTCTTCACATCGCCCTTCTGAATGGTATAAACGTTAGTCGCCTTTTCGTTTATCAAGCGTTTTATGGTCTCTTGTGACGACTGTTTATGGCACGCCATCATATTTTTTCCAACCATATCGCTAAAGACCGACTTTGCCTTATCATTCATATAAACAACATTACCTTCTGTATCTGAGATAGTTATACTTACGTTTACTTCCTTAAAGAAATCAAAAATATTATTTTCCATGATTTTAAATTTTAATGCAAAAAAAAGAAATATTTGGCAAATAAATACATTGTTTTAAAAAAAAATAAAAGTAACAAAGCAACGAGGTAAAATGTTATATTTGCAAATCAAATAAGACATCTTGAAGAAACTGTATAAATACATATTGAAGTCATTCATCGGCACTTTCATTTTCACGTTTTTCATTGCCGTGTTCATCTTGCTTATGCAGTTTTTATGGACATATCTCGACGACCTCGTCGGCAAAGGCTTAGGTTTCGATGTCTTAGGCAAACTTATATTCTACACTGCGATAACATTCGTTCCTATGGCGATGCCGCTTGCGATATTGCTATCCTCGTTGATGTGCTTCGGCAACTTAGGCGAATTCTACGAACTCGTCGCGATGAAGGCGTCGGGCATTTCAGTATGGAAAATCATGCGTCCATTATTAATCTTCTCTATCGCAATGAGCATCACGGCATTCGTATTTTCAAACAACGTATTACCCGTCGCGACCTTAAAGTCGAAGACCTTGTTACGCGACGTCAGGAAACAGAAGATGTCGTTTGACATTCCTGAGGGAATGTTCTACAAAGGCATTGACGGATATACTATTAGAGCCGGAAAGAAAGGCGCTGACGGCTCCACGCTCTACGACATGATGATTTACGACCACACTGCATACAAAGGCAACGTCAAGGTCACAATCGCCGACTCCGCTACGATAGCATTAGCACCAAGTCAAAAAGAAGTCGTTTTCACGCTATATCACGGATATAATTACAACGAAGTCATTGACGACAAGGAATATAAGGCAAGACGTCCTTTTGAAAAGATGAAGTTCGACAAGCAATATATCAGCTTCGACATCTCCGACTTCGATATGACGCAAAGCGACGGAAGCGCACTTAAAGGTCACCAGTCAATGCTGAATATCAGTCAGTTGGCTGTTGCCATAGATTCATTGGAACAAAGTTCTGTCGAAAGACATATTTCATACAAAAACTCTTTCAAGAACAGACTTCAGCATTTGTCGTCAAAAGACATCACCAGCAGTACCAGAAACAAAAAAGTTGATATTGATACCATTACAGTATTCAAGTGGCCTCTGTTAGACAATTTCGGCGAGAATGAAAAGAAGTCTATCATCAATATGTCAATATCTGCCACGAAGAATCAGATTGACAATATAGATTTGAATATCAGAGACTTTGAGCGACAAGACATAAATATCAGGAAGCACCAGCAAGTCATGCACGAGAAATTCTCGCTCAGCATCGCATGTCTGCTGTTTTTCTTCATCGGCGCGCCATTAGGAGCCATCATACGCAAGGGCGGCCTCGGACTTCCTATCGTCATCAGCGTGGTGTTCTTCGTGATTTATTACATCATAACCATTACAAGTCAACGTATTGCAGTAGCAGGCGACATGCCAATATTCCTCGGAGTATGGCTCTCGTCAATAATAATATTACCGATTGGCATATTTCTAACCATCAAAGCCACAACAGATTCCGCATTGTTAGACAGAGATAGTTGGAAAAAGACCTTCAGAAAAATTTTTAGAAAAGATAAATAAAAACATTTGCTATGAATATTTTAATGCTTTGCAACAAGTCACCTTATCCGCCAAGTGAAGGCGGTCCAATGGCAATGAACAGTATTGTCAACGGTTTACTCGAAGCTGGACATAAAGTCAAGATACTTGCTGTCAATAGCGAGAAATATCATATCAAGGACAAGGACATTCCTCAGGATTACAAAGAAAAAACAGGGATTGAACTTGTCAACCTCGACTTAAGCATAAAACCTATCGAGGCGTTCAAGAATCTCTTTTCCGACAAGTCGTATCATGTGGAAAGATTTATCTCTGAGGACTTTAGGAAGAAACTCATTGAGATTTTGAAGAAAGACAGATACGACATCGTTCAGTTGGAAATGATTTATATGGCACCGTATATTGAGACCATACGCGCCAATTCCGATGCTTTGATAGTGCTTCGCGCCCATAACGTTGAGCATCTCATTTGGGATAGGATTGCCAAGAAAACCAATTTCTTACCAAGAAAATGGTATCTGAATCACCTTGTTCGCACGTTAAGAGAATACGAGTTGAACGCCCTCAATAAAGTCGATGGCATCGCCGCCATCACATATCGCGACGCTGCTTTCTTCCGCGGCGAGACATCAGTCCCCGTCATCGACATCCCGTTCGGCGTCAATCCTGAAGAGTTCACTCCAAATTATGAAGTAAACGAAAAACCTACGCTATATCACATAGGATCAATGAATTGGATGCCAAACGTTGAAGGCATACGATGGTTCTTGAAAAATGTCTGGGACAAACTGCAGGCGCGCGAACCTGAGCTCAAACTCAACCTCGCAGGACGCCACATGCCTAAATGGCTGATGAATCTCAAGAAACGAAATGTCAATGTCTTAGGCGAAGTCCCTGACGCAAAAGAATTTATCAGCAAAAACGACATCGCGATAGTGCCACTCCTTTCCGGCAGCGGCATCAGAATCAAAATCATAGAGTCGATGGCAATGGGAAAGACCGTCATCACGACAATGATAGGCGCCGAAGGCATTCAATATTCCGAATACAACAACATCATCATCGCCGACAATCCTACAAAAATCATGGAGACGATATGCAGAATAATAAAAGACCCTGATGAGATTAAACGTATCGGAAGAAATGCGAGAAAACTTATTGAAGACATCTACGACAATAAGAAAATCATCGACAGACTGCTGATATTCTACGATGAAATAAGCAAGACAAAAAAAGACATAACATATATAAACCATTAAGAATGAAGATATTTGTATTGTTGCCGAGAATCCCGTGGCCACTCGTCAAAGGCGATAAACTAAGAGCTTTCAACCAGATAAAGCAACTCGCCAAGAACAACGAGGTGGTTCTCTGTGCCTTAAATACAGATAAGAAAATCAATAAAGAAGAAGCGTTCAAGGCACTTCAACCTTATTGCTTGTCGGTGACATTCATAGATATAAGCAAGATATCAATCTTGATAAACCTCGCAGGCGCATTCTTGAAAGGACTGCCTATTCAATGCGGATATTTCTACAACAAAAAAGCACATAAGAAAATCCACAACCTCATCGAGAAGCACAAACCAGACATGCTCTTCGGTCAATTGCTGAGAGTAGCAGAATATATACGTCACGAAAAAACGCCTAAAACGATAGATTATCAAGACGTTTTCTCTATGGGAATGAAACGCAGACACGACATCGCGCCTTTCTTCCTAAAACCTATTTTCAATATGGAATACAAAAGACTGAGACGTTACGAACGTGACATCTTTGATGACTTCGACATAAAAACCATAATCAGTATTCCTGACAGGGTTCATATCGACCATCCAAAGAAAGACGACATCCTCATCGTGCCTAACGGCGTCGACCACGAATATTACACTCCACGCGAATGCGAAAAGAAATACGACATCGTCTTTACAGGCAATATGTCTTACGCGCCCAATGTCAACGCCGTGGAATATCTCGCCAACGACATTTTACCTTTGGTTTGGAAAAAACTTCCTGATGTTAAGATGTACATAGCAGGAGCCACTCCCGACCCTCGCGTCAAGAAAGTCGCTTCCGACAAAATCATCATCAGCGGATGGATTGACGATATGAGAGACGCCTACGCCCAAAGCAGAATATTCATCGCACCAATGAGAATTGGAACGGGTCTTCAAAACAAACTCCTTGAAGCTATGTCGATGCGACTGCCTTGCATAACGACGACATTGGCTAACAACTCATTAAACGCAGAAGAAAACAAAGATATTCTCATCGGAAACAACGAACAAGAACTCGCTCAACATATCATCACGCTTCTAACCAATAAAGATAAAGCCGACACCATTGCACAAAACGGATACGACTTCGTACGCCGCGTCTACGACTGGAGAGAAGCGACAAAGATTATGGAAGACGAGATGGTTTTAAAATTGAAAATTGAAAGTTGAAAGTTGAAAGTTAGTTGCCCGAAGCTCATAGCTCACGGCTCAAAGCATAAGAAATTAAAAAACAAATAATAATCTGTTGACTGTTGACCGTTGACTGTTGACCGTTGACTAAAAAGAAAAAATTATGGCTGACGACAAAAAGATTATTTTCTCGATGGTTGGTGTAAGCAAAATCATTCCACCTACGAGACAGATTTTGAAAGATATTTATCTATCATTTTACTATGGTGCGAAAATCGGCATCATCGGTTTGAATGGTTCAGGTAAATCAACATTATTGAAAATCATTGCTGGCAAAGACAAAGCATATAATGGCGAGGTAGTATTCTCACCAGGATATTCTGTCGGCATGTTAGACCAAGAACCAGAACTTGACAACAACAAGACCGTTAAGGAAGTCGTTCAAGAAGGCATTCAGGAAGTCGTTGACATCTTGAAGAGATATGAAGAAGTGAACGCTCGTTTCATGGAAGAACTCACCGACGACGAGATGAACGCCCTCGTTGAAGAACAAGGACAGCTCACCGATTTGATTGAACAACACGACGCTTGGGACTTAGACAGCAAGTTGGAAAGAGCTATGGACGCGCTCAACTGTCCTGACGGCGACACTCCTGTCAAGAACTTCTCTGGTGGTGAACGCCGCCGTGTCGCATTGGTAAGATTACTCCTCCAAGAACCAGACATCTTGTTATTGGACGAACCTACCAACCACCTTGACGCTGAAGCAATCAACTGGTTAGAACAACACTTGCAACAATATAAAGGCACCGTCATCGCTGTCACCCACGACCGTTACTTCCTCGACCACGTCGCAGGCTGGATTCTCGAACTCGACCGTGGCGAAGGCATCCCATGGAAAGGCAACTATTCATCATGGCTCGACCAGAAGACAACACGCATGGCGATGGAAGAAAAATCAGAAAGCAAACGCCGCAAGACTTTGGAACGCGAGCTCGAATGGGTCAGAATGGCACCAAAAGCACGTCATGCCAAAGGTAAAGCACGTCTCGCTTCTTACGAAAAACTCCTTAACGAAGACGTAAAAGAAAAAGAAGAAAAACTCGAAATATACATCCCTAATGGCGACCGCCTCGGCAATAAAGTCATCGAAGCTAAAAATATCACCAAAGCCTACGGCGATAAGTTGCTATTCGAAAACCTCAGTTTCAGTCTCCCACCAGCAGGCATCGTCGGCGTCATCGGACCTAACGGCGCAGGTAAGACAACATTGTTCCGCCTCATCATGGGATTGGAAAAACCAGACTCAGGAGAGTTTGAAGTAGGTGAAACTGTGAAGACAGGTTACGTTGACCAACAACACGCCGACATCGACCCAGAAAAGACAGTATGGGAAGTCATCTCAGGAGGCAACGAGTTGATACAACTTGGCAAACGCACCATGAACTCAAGAGCTTACGTTTCTCGTTTCAACTTCGGTGGCAACGACCAACAGAAGAAAGCCGGCGTCTTGTCAGGCGGTGAACGTAACAGAATGCACTTGGCATTGACATTAAAACAAGAAGCCAACGTACTTCTCCTCGACGAACCTACCAACGACATCGACGTCAACACATTGAGAGCTTTGGAAGAAGGTCTCGAAAACTTCGCTGGTTGCGCCGTCGTCATCTCACACGACAGATGGTTCCTCGACAGAATCGCTACCCACATCCTCGCTTTCGAAGGCGACTCACAGGTTTATTTCTTCGAAGGAAGCTATTCAGAATATGAAGAAAACAAGATCAAACGTCTTGGCAACGCAGCACCTAAGAAGTTTAAATATAAGAAATTGATGTAATAATAAGACAACAGACTACAGTCAACAGACTACAGTCCGTGGATAAACAATCATGGACAAAGTCTGTTGTCCGTTGTCCGTTGTCCGTTGACTTAAAAAATATGGAAAACGAAAAAATAGAATTAACAGAATTGTCAGAACTCGGTGAATTCGGTCTCATCGACAGACTGACGAAAGACATCAAGACATATAACAAATCGACAGTGAAAGGCATTGGCGACGACGCTGCTGTCATCGACCATAAGAGCGAGCAGACATTGATTTCTACCGATGTCTTGATTGAAGGAGTTCACTTCGACATGACATATATGCCTTTGAAACACTTAGGTTATAAGGCAGCAGTCGTGAACTTCTCCGACATCTACGCCATGAACGGAACACCGACACAAATCGTAGTCGGAATGGGAATCTCAAGCAAATTCTCAGTCGAAGCCGTTGAAGAGATATTCGCAGGCATCAAATTGGCATGCGACACATACAAAGTCGACTTAGTCGGTGGCGACACCACAGCCAGCAAGTCGGGGCTCTTCATCTCTATAACAGTAATAGGCAAGGCAAAGAAAGACGACATCGTCTATCGCGACGGTGCTAAAGCCAACGACCTCTTATGCGTCAGCGGAACACTCGGTGCAGCCTACACCGGACTTCTCATTTTAGAAAGAGAGAAAGCCGCTTTCATGGCAGACCCTAACGTACAGCCTGAACTCTACGGCTACGATTATATTTTGGAAAGACAACTAAAACCAGAAGCTCGTAAAGACATCGTCGCTAGACTCAAAGAGTTAGAGATAAAACCAACAGCGATGATTGATATTTCTGACGGATT
The DNA here is from genome assembly GCA_045656905.1 of Bacteroidales bacterium. Taxonomy (GTDB): domain Bacteria; phylum Bacteroidota; class Bacteroidia; order Bacteroidales; family F082; genus Limimorpha. The sequence goes on along the minus strand of JAZOSA010000054.1, from coordinate 363 downwards.
AGCATCAGAGATCTTACATCTTTGCAAAGACTCTAAGGTCGGTTGCCGCGTCTTCGAAGACCGCATCCCAATGCATCAGAAGACCATCGACGTCGCTAAGGAATTCGACATCGTGCCATGCGTAGCAGCACTCAATGGCGGCGAAGACTACGAACTTCTCTTCACTGTAAAACAAGAAGATTACGACAAAGTCAAAGACATGGAAGACGTGAGAATCATCGGTTTCATGACACCAGACACCAATATTGCTGAACTCATCACCAACGACGAACACGTAATTCCAATCGAAGCACAAGGATTTAAACATTTTTAAAAATATGTAGAGACGTCACCCCTGTGGCGTCTCATAAAAAATATGCGAGA
>JAZOSA010000053.1:0-20000 GCA_045656905.1 Bacteroidales bacterium | reverse complement strand
CAGGATGGCTCGACGACGTACACGAAACAATCACTCCAGCCGATGCTTTGTATAGTTTCAACATCAAGGAAGAAAATAAATATATCAATGTCGATTACGGTAGCATCGCTCCTCATTCCAAAGTCGTGATAGAGTCTATCTCTCGCGAAGACATCGAATATTGGTGCGAAGGTTACATACAAGTCATACTCTCGCAAGAAGAAGCTGACTTCGTATATCATCCTCTCCATGCGCCATTCTCATTCAGAAGCAGCAGGTTCTTCAAAGACGGAAGCTATGTTGAATCGGGAGTGCTCGGCGAAAAAGCAGTGATGATAAATCTTTCAAGTCTCGTCGCTTTGAAAGGAACAGAGACCGACTTCACCAAGTTGATGAAAGGCGACGACAAGAAAGCTGTCGCTTCTAACAGCAAACTCGTCAAGGAGAGAGCCGCTATCGACAAACATCAGACCGCTCCAGGAGAAGCTATCGTCGACCTTCACATAGGCGAACTCGTCGATAATATTTTAGGTATGTCGAGCAACGATATCTTCAGAACACAGATAAACTATTTCAAGAAGATGCTGGAAAGCGCAATAACAAATGAATACGATAAAGTTACATTCATTCACGGCGTCGGCAACGGAGTCTTGAAAAACGCCATCATTGAAGAGTTGAAGCATTACGACAACACCAGTAACAGAATGGCTTCGATAATGAAGTTCGGAGTAGGAGCTATTGATGTGATGATAAAAGAAAAAGAAGCTTAAAAAAGATGTACATAAAATCCAACGACTTATTCAAAGAGACTCATCCTGAGAAGATTTACGATAACATTTCAAAACCTATTATCATCGCAGATCATCTTCTGACTCCGGATAATATGGGTTCGATGATTCGTCTTGCCGACAATATCGGAGCGTCGGAGATGTGTTTCCTTGGCGTCGCTCCTACTCACAGCCTCTCAAAAGTGAAGAAAGCAGCTGCAAGTAGCAAGGACAATATAAAATGGTATTATACCGAAGACGACGATTTACGCAATATTGTCGGCGATAAAAAGATTGTCGCCATTGAGACTTCCGACGACGCGGAATGTATTTACGACTGTGAGCTTCCTAGCGACATCGCATTCATCGTCGGCAACGAGAGTCGCGGTATCAGAGAAGAGATTTTACAGCAATGCGACAAAATCGTTTATATTCCAGTTCCCGGACCAACACGTTCCTTAAACGTCAGCCATGCCGCTGCAGTAGCCTTGTTCGAATGGCAGAGACAAATGCTGAACTTTGAACCAAAAACTAAGAACGAAGAACTTTGAACCTTTTTTTGCTGTGAGCAATGAGTTTTCTCTCGCAGAGACGCAAAGGTACGCAAAGGTTTGTTCTTTATTCCTGTTACGATATTTTTATATTTGTGATGCTGATATATACAAAATCCTCTAAAGTTATTCACGGATGATTTTTTATCAAAGACAACCATCTAATAAAAAAGTCGCCACGATTTCTCGTAGCGACTTTTTTTAACTGGACTCAAAGTCTGTTGACTGTTGTCCGTTGTCTGTTGTCTGTTACTTAGCAACCACAACGCGTTGTACTGAGTTTTGACCAGCATTGTCAACAACGTTGAAGAAGTAAACGCCATTGTCGTATGCGCTCATGTCAACGACATTATCTTGTGTCTTAACGACTTTAACCAACTGACCAACTGAGTTGTAAACAGCAACGTAGTTAATGTTTTCTCCTTCTACTGTAACCATACCTGTTGTTGGGTTTGGATAGATGTTATATGTGTTGTTTAAGATTTCTTCTACGTTTTCGCCCCATACGCGAAGTGCCAAAGGAATTTCAAACATTTCTTCAATATTGTTAACTCCCACCATAAGTTTGGCTTCGTATGTTTTACCAACTTCTAAACCGTATGTCTTAAGGTTGATTTTCATCGTTGCTGATTTACCTACAGGAATGATGCCGTCACATTTTTCCAATTCTGCCCAGCCACCCAACACTGGATTGCCTGAACATGTCATGCGGATGTGTGTATTTCCATAAGACTGACCGAAGAGGTCGCTTGCGAAATAGAACGAACCATTGCCGATACGGATGACGTCTCCATAAGGAGCTTTTTTGTTAAACAGACCGTCAAATACCAATGGTGCTTGTGGGTCTGATTGTGTTGAAACTGGATGCAATACAGAAACTGTCACCCATACATTGAAACCAGTCAAGACGACAGGTTCATCTAATTTTGCCACCAAAAATTCACCTGGTTTTATCGTGCCGTATGGAAGCGCTTTTTCTGCGAGGCATTCTCCTGGTTGACCGTTATAACCTTGTTTATAAACACGGAACACAACGTCAGAACCTTCAACGATACCTATACCGCCATTTTCTTCAACTTCCAAGAACATATAACTTACGTGTGTAATCTTTGTACCTGCCACTGAATTTGCGTATGCAGAAGCTGGATACATCGCACCGACTTCAACAACAGTAGGTTCTGTAAGTCCTGACAAACCCAATGCGATTGTACTGTCACTTACGTTACCATCGTAGTTGATGATAGAGACTTTATAACCATCTTCGCTAGCGCCATAGTCAACCCATGCTGTATAGTCAACGATTGAAGTACCTGTATTTTCTATTGTCATTTCAACAGAAGAAAGGTCGTTTAACATTGCGCCTGCTTCAACCTTTTCATCCATTGCCACACTTGTCACAGTTTCGCCGCTTATACTTTTAAGTGTAAGGTTGTCAATATAGAAAGCGGAGCTTGCGAGAGGAGGATAGAAATTCATCGCATCGAGTTTACGGTTTGGAGATGTGATTTCATCATAACTGTCTTTACTCCATTGCCATTTAACGATGCTTGCCTCTTCTGCTTCTGGCATTGTGCAGAAAAATTCAGCATAATCATTGTCGATGTCAATAACAAAGCGCAAATGCATCCATGCGTCGTAAACGCTAGCGAGGTCTGCTACGCCGATACCGCCAGCATGCACTGTTCCATGACCTGCTGCAGGTTTTTGTGTTGTGCCGTTATCTGACAAATGAAGGTAATTTTGCATTGCCCATACTGAACTTCCGCCGTTGAAATCGTGGAGGATATTATAATAAGCGCTCTTGCCATCTGGAACATAAATATCAAATTCTATTTCATAAGCGCCTGATGAATAACCGCCTAAAAGAATAACTTGGTCGCAACCCGGTGCGAAATAAACACATTTGCTTCCTGCAAAGTCAACGATTTCGCCGTCTTCCTTGCCGCCTTCAGCCTTTGTCCATGTGGTCCAATAGTCAGCGCCTTTTTCTGCTACTTTGTCGCCAACTTCATAATTATCAAATCTTTCGCAGATGATATAATCTGCATCTTGTTCTTGTGCATTCACCGTTCCAAACAAACCGAATGCGAACATCATTGCAAAAAGTAAAACTTTTTTCATAATGTCAAATTTCATTAATTAAATCTTGTTAAAAATAGATAGTTTATTGCTTGCAAATTTAATACTTTTTTAAGGAAGATTTGAGATATTATTTATTATTTTTGTGACATATTAAAAGTCTATGAGTCTATGAGTCTATGAGTCTATAAGACTATGAGTTTTTATTAAGTCAACTATTGACTTATCGACTTATTGACTTATCAACTTATTGACTTATCGACTTATCGACTTATCAACTTATCGACTTATCGACTTATCGACTTATTGACTTATTGACTTCAATCAATTACAAATGACTAAACCTCAACATATTTTCTTCGACTTAGACAATACTCTCTGGGATTTTGACAAAAGTTCCATCATGGCTTTTGACAAGATTTACGATATTTTCAACCTTATTAATTATGGTATTCCTAGCGCAAGTCATTTCCATCACACTTATTTTGAACACAACAACAGACTTTGGGAACTTTATCGTCAAGGAAAAATTGACAAGGAATTTCTGAAGACTGAACGTTTCCGTCTTCCTTTAAAAGATTACGGCATTGTTGATGAAAAACTTGCCATCGACTTAGGAGAAAGCTACACCGACTACGCCGCTCGTCTGGTTGCGTTAGTTCCGAATACTTTGGAAGTTCTTAATTATCTTAAAGAAAAAAATTATAAAATCCATCTCATAACAAACGGATTCCTTGAAGTACAGTCGATTAAGATGCAAGCGTCGGGATTAGACAAACTGATTGACAAGTCTTTCGTTTCAGAAGTCGTCGGTTTCAAAAAACCCGACCATAGGATTTTTCATCATGCGATGAAAGATGTCGGGGCAACAATAGAAGAATGCGTCATGATTGGTGACGACTTATCAGTCGACATTATTCCTGCCAAAGAAATCGGAATGACACACATCTATTTCAACAGAAAAAAAATATCCCATAACGAAAAACTCGATTATGAGATATATGATTTGATTGAAATATCTGACATTATTTAAGTCACCGAGACTCCGAGTCTCCAAGTCACCAAGTTCTTTTAATCTTAATGTCTTAGTGTCTTAGTGTCTCAAATAAGCCAGCACACTGATTTTACCTTTTACCTTATCGCCTATTTTGACATTTATTTCAGAGTCTATAGGGAGGAAGAAATCCACTCTTGAACCGAAGCGAATAAGACCGAACTCCTCGCCTACTTTTGCAGGAGAACCTTTATCGACGAAGCAAACGATGCGACGTGCCATCACGCCTGCAATCTGACGGAAAAGCACTTCTCTTCCTTGTTCATCTTTAACGACCAATGTATTACGTTCGTTAAGCTCTGACGATTTAGGATTTATTGCGAACAATTTCTTTCCTGGATGATATTTGTAATAACTCACCACGCCATTGATTGGGAACCAGTTGACATGAACGTTATATGCCGACATAAATATCGAAATTTGTATTCTCTTGTCATGGAAATATTCCTTTTCTTCCACTTCTTCAATCACGACAACTTCGCCGTCTGCTGCAGAAACGACAGCATTTTCTTCTATCGTAGTGACTCTGTTTGTTGGAACTCTAAAGAAAGTGAAGCTCCAGAAAACGATTACGGAACAAGCTGCAGTCATAAATATCTGCAACAATTTAACTGGAACGAAAAGCCAGAACGCCGCTACTATTATAGCTGCGATTAATATTACTGTAGCGATAACACCGTAACCTTTTTTATGTATGTACATGATTGTCGTTTTAAATTAATAATAGGTAAATAAAGACGAAAGGCATCGCCATGAAAGTTGCGTCGAAGCGATCCAATATTCCGCCGTGACCAGGAATGATATGACCTGAGTCTTTCACGCCTGCATGTCTTTTTATCATCGACTCTGTCAAATCGCCGAGCGTTCCGAATACAACAACGCCTAGTGCAAGGAAAAGAACCTGTATGTCAGTCATATAATTATCAAAGAAAAATACATTGAGCACGAAACGGTTGAGGAAATATGCGAACAACATTGTGAACACTGCTCCGCCAATGCTTCCTTCTATCGTCTTCTTAGGAGATATTCTTGGGAATAACTTATGTCTTCCTATTGAAATGCCTGTGAGATAAGCGAAAATGTCATTGACCCAAATCAACAAAAATGCGAACATCAAAAGAACCCAACCTTTATCAGTTCCCATCAAAGTCTCATTATAGAACATCGTCATAATTCCGCAAGGCAATGCAACGAAAATCATTGAAAGCCATGAAGAACCTACAACATCTACATAATTATGTTTTTTTGAAAAAAGAGCAATCAATAGTGGGATGTTAAAAAATATAGGCAAGACAAAAATACGAGTCTCTATCGAGTCTGGGTTTTGAGAATAGAGTGAAAGGAATACGTACAACATTATAGACATAGCTGGCACTATGGCATTCAATGACTTTCCTTTTTCGTGAGGATATAGATTAGCTATTTCTGCCGAGCCTGCTCCTACTACTGCAGCGAGCATGACCACAGCATAAAATCCGCCTAGAAATATACATCCTAAAACTATTACGACAAAAAAGAAACCAAATATTGTCCTCTTCCAGAATTCACCCATTTTCACTCAACGATTTATATTGTAATACATTTTGCAAATGTAGCATTATTAATTGAAATAAACCAGAACTTTTTTCTTAAAAATTAATAACAACTCCAAGTCCGTAATTCGTTGCTATCGGTTGTATTTCAACGCTGGATATATTTCCTATTTTCTCATTGAATTTAACCACTCCACGACCTATGAAATAACCTAACGCCGCGCCGACAATCACGTCTGAAGCCCAGTGTTCTTTACTAACGACACGACCTAAAGATGTCATCGTCGCCAAGGAATATGAAACGATTCCCACCCATTTCTTATCCGGATAGAAACCTGCGATTGTCGTTGCCAAGGCAAAAGAACGCATCGCATGACCCGAAGGGAATGAAGTGCTTTTGAACGATTTAAAAGGTCCCAACCAAGTCTGGCTGTTGACTGTTGACTGTTGACTGTTGACTTCCGAAGGACGAAGACGGCATGTGAGGACTTTAAGTCCTGCGGAAGCGACTTCGGCATAGACGAAACTCTGCAATGCCGCCAGCGACATATTTTTAAGGCGGCAGTGGTCTCCTATCGCACCAACAGCATAAGTCAATGCAACAGTAGGAAGTATGAAATATTCTTCACCGAAGACGTCGGTACATTTTGAAGCAGTGTTCCACTTTTCATTTCCGAATGTGCCGTCGACAAAGTCATATATTTCGTCATCATAAACGAACGCCAATGTCGTCACAGCAGCAACGCCGCCAAATACGGTCCAGTCCTTCCAGTCGTAATGCAGAGGTTGCGCAAGTACTGTCAATCCTGAGTTCCAGTATGATTTGAGGTATTTTTTGCTTAATAAACTCTCACATTTTATGCTGTGAGCCGTGGGTTGTGAGCTATGCGCTGATTGACACTGACTCAGACTATCGACCACTGATAGTTGACAGCTGACAGCTGACAGCTGACAGCTGATAACAAACAGTAATATAAGAAATATCTTTTTCATTTTTAACATCCAATTGCTCACGGCTCATAGCCCACTACTCATAGCAAAAAGTTCTTAGTTCAAAAGCCAATAGCTTTAGTTCAAAGTTTCATTTTCGCCTCATCCCAAAGTTCATTCATCTCATCGAGGCTCATATCAACGAGTGACTTGCCGTTTTCTCTCGCTTTTTCTTCGACATAATTGAAACGGCTTCTGAATTTCTTGTTCGCCACTTCGAGAGCGTCCATAGGATTTACCTTTATGAAACGAGAATAATTCACGAGAGCAAACATTAGGTCACCGAACTCTTCTGTGATACGCTCTTTATTTTTTTCTTCGCTCTCAACTTCATCTTTCAGCTCTCTTATCTCCTCCTCGACTTTTTCCCAGACCTGCTCTTTGTTTTCCCAGTCGAAGCCAACGCCTGCAGCTTTTTCCTGCATGCGATAAGCCTTCACGAGTTCTGGCAATGCATTAGGCACGCCGCCGAGAACACTTCTATTCTGTTCTTTTGTAAGTTTTATCTTTTCCCAATTATCAGCGACTTCCTCTGCACTTTTCACCGAAGTGTCGCCAAAGACATGCGGATGACGAATTATCAACTTCTCGCAGATTCCATTGATGACATCGTCGATGGTAAATAAATTTCGGTCTTGTGCGATGCGAGAATAAAAAACGATATGCATAATGATATCGCCGAGTTCTTTTCTAACATCTTGATAATCTTCATCAACAATAGCCTGACTTAATTCAAACACCTCTTCTATCGTAAGATGACGCAGACTTTCAATCGTTTGTTTCTTATCCCAAGGACATTCCACTCTGAGTCTGTCCATTATATCTAATAATCGTTGGAATGCTTCCATTGAACTATTTGTTTCCATATCTTTATTCATTTATTTTTTTTGCAAAAATAAAAAAATAAGTCAACGGTCAACAGTCAACGGACAACAGACTTTTTTAAACCAGAACTCTGTCACAGACAGCTAACTTTCAATTTTCAACTGCTGACCGCTGATAGCTAACAGCTGAAAGCTAATTTGGGCGTTCCGGCTACGCCGTCGGGCTTTCCGCTATATCTTTTTCCGCTGCGCTCCAAAAGGATGCCGCTCCAATCCCTAACGCAAGAATGAACCAAGAACTAAGGCTACTGGCTTTTGAACCTTGAATATTTATAAGCAGCAACCGCATACTCAAAGTCTGTTGTCAGAAGTCCGTTGTCCCTTGACCTAAAAAGTTCAACAGCCTTAGTTCAAAAGCTTTAGTATTAAAAAAAAATAATCGTTAAAAACATATTAAAATTCCAGTAATTATTACTAATTTTGCAATATGAAAAAGGACAAATTACTATTGATTATTTTATGCTTCATTTTTTCATTTAATTTTAGTAATGAAGCATTTGCCAATGGCAAAAAAGACGGTGAAAACAAGTCACCGCTTATGGAGAATTTCATGAAAAACATGGAAGTCGACCTACGACTCAGTTACGGTTTTTACATGCACCATCACTATGAGATGGAAGGCTACAGAGCTCACTTCCCAATGTTTGAACTGTCATTACAGAAACAGACTTACGGCAAGGCATATTGGCAGCATTGCTTCAATTATCCTGCAGTCGGTGTGACAGCATTCTACTCTCCTATGGGAAACATTGACGTCTTGGGACAAGCATTCGCTATCTACCCTTACATCTACTTCCCATTTCTCAAGGGAAACACAAACTTCGGCATCCGCTTCGGTTTAGGTCTCGGCTATCTCACCGAACATTACGACCACATCGAGAACCCTTATAATATATGTATCGGTTCTGCTTTAAATGCCGCAGCAAGTATCTCATTCGACATCACACATCGTTTTACAGACAGATTTAAAATGTCGCTCTTCGGAGGTCTGCAACATTTTTCAAACGGCTGTACTTCAGAACCTAACAAAGGCACCAACGTACTTAGAGCAGGTCTCAGCGCAGCTTATATGATTAACGAACCTGTAGAACGCATCGACCCTTCACAACTCACAGAGAAGAGAACCATAGAATATCTCAAAGAATTCAGACCTGAGCTTTACGCCGGATTATCATACGGTTACAAGAGAATCGACTATAATCAAAAAGACTACACCACAGTGTTAGACTTTGAAGTTTACGTCATGGAACAACTCACTCGTCTCTTCAAGATAGGTCTCGGATTCGACTTGATTTACGACAGAACCAACGTGCTTCGCAACATCAAAAACGGCGAAACATGGACAACAGCTCAAATCATGAATCCAGGAGCACACGTTGTCGGCGAGTTGGTTATGAGCAAGACATCTTTCATGTTTGTCGTTGGTAAACACTTCGGAAAATACATGCACACCGAAAAGAACTATCAGAGATTAGGTCTTAAGATAGATTTCCACAAACACATCTACGGCAAGGTCACTCTTACAGTACACCAATGGCACATTGCCGACTTCCTCAGTTTTGGTGTAGGTTTTAAACTATAATTATAATTCAAGATATTATGAGAAAAAGTAGAAGAATTATGAGAAAAGAAAGAAGAATTGCTAGAAGAAACGATAGAAAAAACAATCGAAAAAACAATAGCAAGCTCAACAAAATGTTTAACGCCATCCGTCAGTTGTCTGAAATCAACCGTTCATTATACATTATATTAATTGCGCTGTTCATTTCATCATGCGAACCTGCACCTTGGACAAACGGAAATCCTGTAACAGAAACACGTTACTTTGACGAAAACATCACCGCTATTCATGTTTATCACGACATTGATGTAATATTGGTCGAGGATGACGAATTCAGAATTGAAGTGACAACAGGCGAAAACCTTATGGAAAAAATCACAAGCACTGTTGAAAACGGCATTTTATATTTAAAGAACGAAAACATCCGCTATTGGTTAAGAAGCTACGACTATCCTTTAGAAGTTAAAATTTACCACAACAGCATAACCAAGGTAAATTACGAGTCATGGGGTGATTTAACATCTGAAGGACATGTATTCCAAGATACTATTGACCGTTTCGATTTAAATGTCATGCACGGTTCTGGTCACATAAACATCAGTCTTAACTGTAAAGCTTTGATTATAAGAACACATGACGGAACAGCAAAGGTCACTGTATCAGGTTCATCAGATTACACCGACATCTATCATAATGCCAGAAACAACATCTATACGAAAGACCTTGTTTCTAAAAACGCTAAAGCTTGCGCATATTACGAAGGCTCGATTTATGTCAACTGTATCAATAAATTAGAAGCATTGATTAATGACTACGGCAGCATTTACTATAATAAGGACGTAAAAGAAACATGTCCAGTACCAGGATATAGCAAAATCATAACAGACACTCCTGTTCCAAATTCAAGGGGAGTCTTTGAACCGTATAATTGATGGCTAATGACCAAAGGCTAATGGCTAATGGCTAAGATATAAGAGCTGCTTTGAATGAAAGGCAGCTCTTTTTTTGAACTAAGAACTAAGAACCAAGAACTAAGAACTAAGAACTAAGGCTTTTGAACTTTTTACCAGCACCAATGGTTCAAAGCCAACAGCTTTAGTTTTTGGTTCGATTTTGCGTTAGGGATTGGAGCGGCATCCTTTGCGAGGCTTGGACTTTGGACTTCGGACTACGGACAACAGGATTTTTTGAGCGAGGAGAATACCAAAGCGAGCAAAGATATAGCGAAAAGCCCGACGCGTAGCGGAACGCCCAAAAAGACTAAGGACTAAAGACTAAGGTCGACAGATATTTTAAGATTCACCAAGTAGGGATGTCACATTGTGGCATCTAAAAAAATGAGAACGTCGACTAAAATTTGCGTTCCTTTGCCTCTTTGCGAGAGGAAAAGTTGTGTTTCGTTTCAATATGTGTTTTTTCGTGGATAAAAAAAAGACGCCACCAAAGTGACGTCTTGTATATTGTGGACAAAGACTGTTGTCCGTTGTCCGTAGTCTGTTGACCAATCAATAAGCTCTTGCGAATATCACGCGGCGTTTTGAAGGCTGACCTGAGTAGATGCATTTGCCATCTTCATAGTCGTCGTCCAAAGGAATGCAGCGGATAGTAGCCTTTGTTTCTTCTTTAATCTTCTGTTCTGTCTCTGGAGTGCCGTCCCAGTGAGCATAGACGAACATACTGTTTTCGATTTGAGTCTTGAAGTCTTCCCAAGTATCGACCTTAACAGTTCTTGACTGACGGAAGTCGAGAGCTTTTTGGAAGATATTGTTTTGGATTTCTTCGAGAAGATTTGTGATGTAATCTTCGATACCGTCGATTGTAACAGAGCTCTTTTCGAGGGTGTCGCGGCGAGCGATTTCAACAGAGTTGTTTTCCACGTCACGAGGACCAGCAGCGATACGTACTGGCACGCCTTTGAGTTCCCATTCAGCGAATTTGAATCCAGGTTTTTGAGTGTCGCGGTCGTCGAATTTCACGCGCATTCTTCTAGCTTCAAGGCGTTTCTTCAAGTCAGCGCAGTAGTTGAGAACTGTTTCTTTTTGTTCGTCTGTCTTGTAGATAGGAACGATAACCACTTCGATAGGAGCGATTCTTGGAGGAAGCACGAGGCCGTTGTCATCTGAGTGAGCCATGATGAGAGCGCCGATAAGACGAGTTGAAACGCCCCATGAAGTAGCCCAGACATATTCCAATTTATTTTCTTTATTCAGATATTTAACATCGAAAGCCTTAGCGAAGTTCTGTGCGAGGAAGTGAGAAGTACCAGCTTGGAGAGCCTTGCCGTCTTGCATCATAGCCTCGATACAGAATGTCTCTTCTGCACCGGCGAAACGTTCGTTAGCAGATTTGATACCGCGGATAACAGGAAGAGCCATATATTTCTCAGCGAATTCTGAGTAGACGTCGAGCATCTTTCTTGCTTCTGCCAAAGCCTCTTCGCGTGTAGCGTGAGCGGTGTGACCTTCTTGCCACAAGAACTCAGCAGTGCGGAGGAAAGAACGGGTACGCATTTCCCAGCGGACTACGTTAGCCCATTGGTTGCACAATATTGGAAGGTCGCGGTAACTCTTGATCCAGTTGCGATATGTATCCCAAATGATTGTCTCTGAAGTAGGACGAACGATGAGTTCTTCTTCGAGTCTTGCGTCTGGGTCGACGACGACGCCAGCGCCGTTAGGATCATTCTTAAGACGATAGTGTGTTACGACAGCACATTCTTTAGCGAAACCTTCAACGTGGCTAGCTTCCTTGCTGAAGAAACTCTTAGGAATGAACAATGGAAAATACGCATTGACGTGACCTGTGTCTTTAAACATTTTATCGAGAGCATCTTGCATGAACTCCCAAATTGCATAACCGTAAGGTTTGATAACCATACAGCCTCTAACTGCAGAATTTTCTGCCAAATCAGCTTTAGAAACAAGATCATTATACCATTGGGAATAATTTTCTTGACGAGATGTTAAATCTTTTGCCATCTTTATTTTGGTATAGTATTTGTATATTTTTAAAGTGCAAAAATAAAAAAAATATTGTACATAATTTAAAATTAAACACTATAAAAATGGAACGTTTTAAATTTTTAATCATCGCCTTAGGAATACTGATAACATCTTGCTCTACAAGCAATAATGTCATAAACGACGATGCTTATTTTTCACCTTATGAGAACAACGGCAAGACTGGCATTGAACTAACAGTATCCGAAAACGGAACATTCACAACTTCCAGCATAAGCAGCAACTCACAATACGATTATCAGTCATACTATAGCGAAAACGCAACACAAAAACCAAAGGCTGAGCCTACCTACGAAAGAACAGAAACCGTGACCGACACCAACGGCGTGGTTTACACAAGCACAGAAATATATTACGACGACAGTTATAAAAACGCGTCCAACTACGGTTATCTCGAAGACGACTACGACTACTATTACGACGATGATGACGACGATTGGAACACAAGCGTTTATGTCGGATTCGGCTATCCTTACGGAGTGTCTGTAGGATTCGCTTACGGTTATCCACATTATTATCCATCATACTACTATCCTTCCTATTATTATAATTGGTACTACGACTGGTGGTGGACTCCATACTACTCGCCTTACTATTATCCATACTACCCATACTATCCTTATTACCCAACATATCCTATATATCCAGCTTATCCAAGCAAACCACATCCTGGCGGAGGTCTCGCTCCTGCTCCAAAACCACGTCCTAACGGACAAGGCGGTTTGCATGTCGCTGGCAACACCCAAAGGCCTGCATCTGCTGGATTAGCACCTGCTTCAAGAGTCAACGACAGACCATCCAGCAGCGCACGTCCTGCAAGTAGCAGCACTCGTCCTTCTAGTGCGGTAAGACCATCTTCAGCATCACGTCCTGCAAGCACATCATCAACAAGACCATCATCATCTGCATCTTCAGATCGTAAATCATACACACCTGCAAGCAGCAACCGCCAAGTACGCTCAAGCTCGGAATATGTAAGACCAAGCAGTTCTTCTTCTAGCAGAAGCAGTTCAAGTGTAAGCAGACCAAGCAGTTCTTCTTCCAGCAGAAGCAGCTCAAGTGTAAGCAGACCAAGCAGTTCTTCTTCCAGCAGAAGCAGTTCAAGTGTAAGCAGACCAAGCAGTTCCTCTTCTAGCAGAAGCAGTTCAAGCGTAAGCAGACCAAGCAGTTCCTCTTCTAGCAGAAGCGGAGGAAGCGTAGGCGGCGGATCAAGAGTCGGAGGAAGAAGATAAAAACCATCAGTTATGAAAAAGATATTTTTAATATTACTAGCATTAGTGCCGTTCTGCTTCTACGGACAAAGCATTTATGACGTGTACAATATTTCCGCGTCGTATTATCAAGGTTCCGCTAAAAGCATGGCGATGGGAAATGCAATGGGTGCTGTCGGACAGGACTTCTCCTCCATCAGCATCAACCCTGCTGGACTGGGATTGTTCAGGAAACCGACATTCACATTCACGCCATCAATAAACACTACATTTACAAAAACAAGACTTAACGAAAGTGTCGGAACCGACTCAAAAGCAAAATTATCCGTAAACAACTTCGGTTTCGTAGGCGTCAACAAAAGCGGAAGCAACGTCATCACATGGGCTTTCGGTATGAATAGAACCAATAACTTCAACAACAGAATCCTCGTTGAAGGATATAACGACAACAATTCTTTAATCGACGCATATTTCGCCGAAATAATAGCCAACGATATATATGATGAAAAAGATTTAGAACACTACTCTCCTACTTATATATATCCTTTATGGCAAACTTATCTCATCAACTTTGAATCAGACGGAGGTCTGACAACGCCTGTTCCTGCAGGTGGATTACGACAGATCAAACAGGTCGATTCTTGGGGCGGAACAAACGAATGGACTGCAAGCACCAGCATCAATTTCAACGACAAGTTCTTCCTCGGAATTTCCGTCAACCTGCCTTATGTATCAAGCAAAAGAATCAGCGATTATGCCGAAGAGTTTGAATTCGAATCAAGAGAATATTTCTGGTTACAAGAAGAAACATTATACACAACCGGCTGGGGTTTCAACGGAAAGATAGGCATCATCGGTTATCCTTGCAAATGGTTACGCCTCGGCGCAGCATTCCACACTCCGACGATATACAGCCTTACCGACAGATGGAGGACAGAAACGCTTTCATACCTTGATTTCGGCACATACGAATGGAGCGAACCGACTTCCTACTTCAGCTACAACCTAACAACGCCATGGAGAGCCAACGCCAGCGCCGCTTTCATATTCGGCAACTTCGGAATGATAACAACTGACATCGAATTCGTCGACTATGGCTCAATGAAAATCACCGACTACGAATACGACTACAGCGAATATAACCAATTCATGTCAGAGACATTCAAACCGACTTTGAACCTCAGATTAGGAACAGAATGGCGACACAGAAACTTATGTTTCAGAGGCGGTTACTCTTTCTACGGAAGCCCTTATGGAATAGCAGAAACTGATTATATGAGAAACGCAGTGTCATGCGGCGTCGGTTACACTCATCACTTCTTAACCGTCGACTTCGCCTACGTCTACACGCTTCAAAATCACAACTACAATTTATACTCTCAATACACAAACTATTACAACGAAGTCGCACCTGATTTAATAGTAAAAGAAAACACAAACATCCACGGACTTATCGTCTCATTGAAGTTAAAATTATATTGATTTTAAAGGGACTTTGGGCGTTCCGGCAAAGCCGTCGGGCTTTCCGCTATATCTTTGCTCGCCATGTTTCCGTCTCGCTCACTCAGGATATGGACTCGGCACTTCGACAGGTTCAGTGACCTCGTCACGTCCCCGAAACTCATTCCCAACTCGCTCGCAAAGGATGCCGCTCCAATCCCTAACGCTTTGGCGGCGATAAACAATAAGTCGCAAGTTCTTAGTCCTTAGTTCTTAGTCCTTAGTTCAACAAAAAAAAGGTTGCCAAATAATGACAACCCTTTTTTTTCATTTATATGTTTCTAAAATCAGTCTGCTGATATTTCATTGTGATACATATCAACGATATCTTGGTCGATTAAGATACGGCCGCAGTATTCACAAACGATGATTTTCTTGTGCATACGGATATCGAGTTGGTGTTGTGGAGGGATTTTATTGTAGCAACCGCCACAAGCGTCACGTTCGATTTTAACGACTGCCAAACCGTTGCGAGCATTCTTTCTGATACGTTTGTAAGCTGTAAGAAGACGTTCTTCAATGAGTTGTTCACTTTCTTGTGAGCGAACCATGAGTTCTTGTTCTTCTTTTTCTGTTTCTTCAACGATTGATGACAACTCGTTTTTCTTGAGTTCTAAGTCGCCCTTGCGTTCTTCGAGGCGAGCGTTTGTTTCATTCAAAGAAATCTTCAACATCTCTGATTTCTTTGTGCAGTCGTTGATACGTTTTTCGCAAAGTTGAATATCCAATGATTGATATTCGATTTCCTTTGTCAATGATTCGTATTCACGGTTGTTGCGAACGTTATTTTGTTGTTCTTCGTATTTCTTGATAAGAGCTGTAGCTTCTTTGATTTTATTTTTGTAGTTGACGATATCATTTGAGAATTTTTCCAATTCTTCATTGAACTTAGCGATACGTGTTTCCATACCTGCTATTTCGTCTTCAAGGTCTTGAACTTCAAGAGGCAATTCACCACGGATGATACGAATTTTATCGATCTTAGAATCTACTTGTTGTAAAGTATACAATTCGATAAGTTTTCTTTCAACAGTAATTTCTTGTTCTTCTACGTTGTGATTTTTTAAGTTATTGTCTTCCATATATTTATAAGATATTTAATATTAAACAAAGTAATTAACGGAGTTCGTATTCACCCTTGAAATTTGAACTGCAAATTTAGGATTTTTTTTGAGAATAATATCAGCAAATAATTGTTTTGTGAATTGTTCTGTCTCAAAATGTCCCGCATCGACGATAAGTATTTCATTATCAGCACCAAAGAAATCATGATATTTTAAATCTGCAGTAACATAAACATCTGCACCACAGCGTTTTGCATCGTCTATCAGGAAAGCTCCGGAACCGCCGCAAATCGCGACTTTTCTAATTGGTTTATTCAAGAATTCTGAATGACGAATCGCGCCTACATTCAATTTTTCCTTAATGAATTTTAAGAAATCGTTCTCTGAAATTTCGTTTTCAAGAACGCCAAGCATTCCACTTCCCACTTGAATTTCCAACTGCTGACTGCTGACTGCTGACTGCTGACTGCTACGAAGTATTTGCAAATCTTTCAGACCGAGTTGCTCCGCCAAAACACGATTCACGCCATAGAAACTATTGTCGATATTGGTATGCATCGCCGCGATGGAAATGTCGTGCTTGATTGCTTTAGTGATGATTCTTCCAGTAGTGTCGTCGACAAGAATATTTTTCAATCCCTTAAAAATCAAAGGATGATGACTTATCACCAGATGAAATGAATTTTCTATAGCCTCGTCAATGACCTTTTCCGTAAGGTCTAATGTCAGCAACACTTTATCAACCAAAGCGTTAGCATCACCAACAAGAAGTCCGGAATTATCATAACTTTCCTGCCAATGAATCGGCGCGACTTCTGTTATATAAGACAAAATTTCAGAGACTTTATTCATTTTTATTTTTTTGCTAAAATACGATTTTTTTGTCATTTATAGTTTGTTTTTCAAGAAAATAATTGTAAATTTGTTCGTCAGATAATTTTTATGAAAAGGTTATTTTTGCCCATATCGTTCCTCTACTCCATTGTCTTATTTTTAAGACACAAGTTATACGATTGGAATATTTTAAAATCAAAGAGTTACGACATTCCTAACATCTGTGTCGGAAATCTCAATTTGGGCGGAACAGGAAAGACTCCTCACATAGAATATCTTACAAATCTTTTATCAGAAAAATACAATATTGCGATTTTAAGCCGTGGTTACGGCCGAGACACAAATGGTTTCATTTTAGCAGATGAAAGTCACAACCATCACGACATCGGCGACGAACCGCTTCAATATTTCAAAAAATTCAAAGACATAAAGGTCGCGGTAGACGAAAACCGCTGCGAAGGCGTCGAGCGTCTTCTTCAAGAAGAAAATCCTCCTCAACTCATACTCCTCGACGATGCTTATCAGCATAGAAAAATAAAACCGGGACTCAACATCTTATTGACTGACTATTATAACTTATACAGCAACAGTCACTTATTCCCTGCCGGAGATTTAAGAGACATCAAAAAAGCAGCTCAGAGAGCCGACATTATCGTCGCGACAAAATCTCCTAACGTGATAACTCCTTATTACAGAAGAGACGTGGAAGGCAGTCTTAAACTCCTGCCACATCAAAAGATTTTCTATTCCTACATCGAATATCTCGACTTCAAACCTTTAAGCAAGGCAAGTCACGAAGTTGACATCAAAGATGCAAAAACAGCATTGATTCTCTGTGGAATAGCAAACACTTATTCTCTGGAAGATTACATAAAAAGAAAATATAACACCGTATCTACGGTAAAATTCAGTGACCATCACAACTTTACGAAAAAAGACGTTGATACAATCATTGAAAAATACAACAGCCTGATAGGTAAAAGCAAAGTCATCATCACAACGGAGAAAGATGCGATGCGACTGATGAATTCTTCATTTTTGAACATGTTTGACAACATTCCGGTCTTTGTCTTGCCTATTAAAATCAAATTCCATAAGGAAGAAGGAACGAGCTTTGACGACGAAATCTTAAATTATATTAACAATAGTCTTAAGTGATGATTTAATTTTTGAGGAGAAATGACTGAGAAGAAGATTTATTTCATCACCGACCTTCATTTGGGAGTGCCGACACTTGAAGACTCGCATCAAAGAGAATTGAAGATGGTTCGTTTTTTGGATTCGATAAAAGACGATGCCGAAGCGATTTTCCTCATGGGCGACCTCTTCGACTTCTGGTTTGAATACAAAACCGTCGTGCCTCGCGGATATGTGCGCCTGCTCGGAAAACTATCGCAACTCATCGACTCTGGAATTCCTATTCATCTATTCGCAGGCAACCACGACCTATGGACCTTCGACTATCTCCAGAAAGAAGTCGGAATCATATTGCATCGTGAACCAACGATAATGACATTGAAAGACAAGACTTTCCTCCTCGTCCACGGCGACGGCAGAGGTCCAGGTGACAACGGATATAAATTCCTGAAAAAAGTCTTTGAATGCAAGTTCAATCAATTCCTCTTCAGATGGCTTCATCCTGATTTAGGAATCGGATTAGCTTTGAAATGGTCGCATAACCACAGAGCTAAGAAACTGAAGAAAGAAGCCGAAGGCAATTATTACTCCGTCGTTGAAGACACGATGCTTTACAAATACGCTCAAGAGTGCGTAAAGGAAAACCCTAATATAGATTATCTCGTCTTCGGACATCAGCATAAACCTATGCAATATAAAGTCGATAATGGCGCAACAGTGACAGTCGTCGGCAACTGGATTCGGGATTTCTCCTATGCCGTGTTTGACGGAAATAATATAGAATTAAAAATGTGGAGTTAGGAGTTATAATAAAAATAAAGAAATAACGTTAAAAATAAGTAATGGACAAAGACTGTTGACCGTTGTCTGTAGTCTGTTGTCTTTCAACAAGAAACTAGTTAAATTAAAAATATAAAAAATGGAAATTACAAATTCTTACATCAAGGAAAACGAAAATCGTTTTTTAGAAGAGTTATTCGGATTGATTCGCATTCCTTCAATCAGTTCACAGACAGAACATAAAGGCGACATGATAAAATGCGCTGAATACTGGAGAGATAGCATCTTGGCAGCTGGCGCTGACAAGGCAGAAGTCATGCCAACAGAAGGCAATCCAGTAGTTTATGGCGAAAAAATCATCGACCCAAAACTTCCTACAGTATTGGTCTACGGTCACTATGATGTCATGCCTGTCGACCCAATCGAATTATGGAACACAGACCCATTTGAACCAGTCATCAAAGACGGTAAGATTTGGGCTCGCGGCGCTAACGACGACAAAGGTCAGGCTTTCATGCACGCCAAGGCATTCGAGACAATGGTAAAGACAAACACATTGCCATGCAACGTAAAATTCATGATTGAAGGCGAAGAAGAAATCGGTTCTGGCAGCCTCGCAAAATGGATTGTTACAAACAAAGACTTAGTCAAGGCTGACATCATATTGGTTTCTGACACCAGCATGATTGACCACGAAACACCTTCTATCACAACAGGTTTACGTGGCTTGGCATATTGGGAAGTCGAAGTAACAGGACCTAACGCTGACCTTCACTCAGGATTGTTCGGCGGCGCAGTAGCAAACCCTGTCAACACATTATGCGAGATGGTTGCTAAAGTCATGGACGAAAACAACCACATCTCAATTCCAGGATTCTACGATGACGTTGTAGAGGCAACAGCAGAAGAACGCGAGTTGCTCAACATGGCTCCATATAGCGAAGAAGAATACAAAGCAGGCGTAGGCGTCAACGCATTACGCGGCGAAAACGGATTCACAACTATCGAAAGAGTCGGTATCCGTCCAACATTCGACCTCTGCGGCATCTGGGGAGGC
>JAZOSA010000052.1:0-38379 GCA_045656905.1 Bacteroidales bacterium | reverse complement strand
GTTATATAGTAAGTGGCAGCGCGATAAATGTAGGTTTATGAAAGAAATTCATATTGGTAACTTAATTCGTGAAGAATTGAGACGACAGGCTAAGACTAATGCTTGGCTTGCCGAACAGATAGGTGTCACACCACGGACTGTGAATAAAATCTTTTCAAAAATGGTGATTGACACATCACAATTATTACATATCTCTAAAGCTTTAAACCACGATTTCTTCAAATATTATTCAGAGAACTTGAATTACTAATGGTCCAATTTGGACCATTGCCCTTTTTGGACTATTGATTGAATTTTGCAAGAAATACAATATCATACCTTTGTAAAAAATCGATTGTTTATTTAATATTTATTTAAAAACCGATGGCTCAATGGGATATAACGGAGAAATGTAATTATGAAGAAGATATTAATGTTATTATCGTTAGTGGTTGTTGTAACATTTTTAGCATGTAAACCAGAACCGGTTCCAGAACCAACAACTTGTAATGTTACATTTTGGACAAGTGATGATGTTGGAGAAAATATAGAGGTCAATTTATGGGCTGAAGATTATGACTATGATAAATATCGTTACATAGAATGTTATTATTCTTCAAATCCAGGATGTGATGCTAATCAATGTGCCAACTTTTACGATTTAAAACCAGGTGATTATCTTTATGAAGCAGAAAATTCATATTACGAATGGGAAGGCTATTTGAGAGTTAAAAATGAATGTCACACAATTGAATTAGTTGTCTCAAGATCAAGAGCAAAAACTAATTAATAAAATATAGAAATTGCAGACAGTTAAATACCCGAAAAAATAAATCCCTCCGCTAATTAACGGAGGGATTTTTATTTACTATTGAATTTTGAGCTGATAGCTCAATAATTATTGGTATTCATAATATTCTGTAATATTGTCGTAATTCTTTGTCACAGGGAATTTACCATCGTAAGTGTAGTAAATGTATTCTGTGTCAGAATATGACATTCCCATGTATGTATTTGTCATTGTGACTTCTGTGACATTGTTTTTGTTTGCAAAAACGTTGTAGTTGGTGTAAGAATCTTCAAGGTTCAAACCGAAGAAGTTCTTGAATGGATTTACCTTGTCGTCGTATCTGAAGTAATATTTTTCAGTGTAATTGCCTGATTCCACTTCTATTTCAGAAACGTTCTTGCCTCTCCAGTCGATGTCTAATTCTAATCTGAGTCCAGCTCTTTCTGCAGGAATGTTGTTAAGCGTTTTTTCTGTTGTTACCATAGACAATTCTGGCAAGACATACTTCAGAGGATTTGCGATGTTTTTAGCGATGGCAGACTTTGACTGTTCAGTGACGATTACCAATTCTGACAATTCATTGTCGTCATATCCGAAAGTGTAAGTGATTGTATTTCTTCCATCTTCAAAATATCTTGCTTGATACAATCTGTCGTGTTTGTTGTAGATGTATTCTGTATATTCTCTAAATTCAGAATTTTCTACTTTTATGACTTGATTTTTCTTGTTGTAAGTGAAGATTTCTGCATATTGCAAACCGCCTAAAACGTTATAATGCTCAATCGTTTTGAGTTGTTTGCCGTCCCAGTTCCACTTTTCGGCGAGTTGTTTTCCAATTCCGTAGTCTTTGTAAATTTTGCTGATTTTTTCTTTAGGATTGTAAGGTTTGGTTTTTTGGCATGAGGTGAATGTTACTGCAAATAATGCTATTGCAAGTAATAATGCTGTTTTTTTCATAATTTGAATCTCTGTTATATCCCATCGAGACGTCGGTTTTTTAGTAATGTTAGTTTTATTATTAGATGTAAATTTAACGTAGTAAAGATACGAAATATTTTTTTAATGAAGAAAAAAAATCAATGAAACAGAAGTTCTAGTACATCAAGTTTTCTCAAATATCAATTTGAATATTTCTGATAGAATAAAAAATCTTCAGATTCTTGCCTTTAAAATAAAAAAGAGATGCCAGTTTTTTGACATCTCTTGACCATGATATGAAATGGAGATTTATTCGTATTCGAAGTATTCTGTTACGTTGCCGAAGCTTCTTGTTGCAGGGAATCTGCCGTCGTATGTATAGTCGATAAAGGATGTATTTGATAATGCGATTCCGTCTCCTGCAGCGATGAAGGTGTAGCTTACGACGTTGTTTTTACTCTTGAAGTTGCCGTGCTCAGAGAATGATTCTTCAAAGTTAGAATTTAAGAAATTACGGAAAGGATTCAACTTGTCGTCGTATTCAAAGATGTATTTTTCAACAAAGTTATCGCTTACTGCAAATTCGATTTCAGAGATGTTTGGTCCATCCCAAGCGACGTATATCATGAAAGATGATGTGCCTCTTGTAGGATTTTTTTCCAAGATATTAGCGACAGATTCTAACGATTGTTCAGGCAAGACGTATTTGAGCAGGTTGGTTGAGCTCTTGATGTTGAAACCTTTGGCTGCGTCGGTCATTGACACCTTGATGTCTGCTAATTTGTTGCCGTCAT
The DNA here is from genome assembly GCA_045656905.1 of Bacteroidales bacterium. GTDB lineage: Bacteria > Bacteroidota > Bacteroidia > Bacteroidales > F082 > Limimorpha. Next base: position 35,898 of record JAZOSA010000052.1, on the reverse strand, counting down.
AATCGAAGAAGCATGACATATACAAGACATTGTTTTTGTAGAAAGATGCTTGTTGCAGATGTCGGTTGTCGTAAGTGTATTTCACGCTTTCTCCTGCTTCGTGATTATCGACTTGTGACAATCTGTTGTTGTCGTAAGTGAAAGCTTCAGTGTAATTCATTGTGCCAGCAGAGTCGTAGTAGTAGATGGTCTTCAGTTGTTTGTTGTCCCAAGTCCAGTCTTCTGACAGATACTTTCCGGAACCAGCGTCTACATAGATTTTGTCGATTTTTTCTTTTGGATTGTAAACGCCGTCTTTGTTACAAGAAAAAATTGTGGTTGCCAATAACAATGATGTCATGAACAGTGTTGTTTTTTTCATAATCATACTCTCTGTTATATCCCATTTGAGCCTTCGGTTTTTAGAATTAATGGTTTTAAATAATAGTTGCTCATATAACAGATGTATGTTTGAAATGTTTATCGGGGAAATAAAAAAAGCTGTCAGCAGTTAGCTGTCAGCTATCATTGTTCAGCTATCAGCAGTTAGCTGTTAGCTATCAGTTCTTGGTTCTTAGTTCAATAAACCTTAACAAATCCCCATTGTGGGTAATCGCGTATCAAGGTGTTTATCGTACGCTCGTCGATTTCGACTTTGTGTGTGCATACCGAACGTGAGGAGAATATTCCAAGACCGTTGTTTATGTTGGTATATTCAGGCGTGTCCATGATTGCACTGTTGGAGTTTTGTATTAATATATAATTGTATAACTCGTCGCCTGTGGCTGTCACCACGATTTCAAAGCAATCGACGAAACGTTGTGTATATGTCGAAGTGTTATTAGCGATATTGGCATCGGAAGCCAGTTTGGAAAAGAATGTCGTCGGAGTGTAATTGACAAACATATTCATAGTGCTGCTGTTATACATCTCTTCTCCCGTTCCTGAACCGAAGAACCATTTCATCTTATGATATGTAGTGTCGGTCTGTCCTGGGTCTATTTGTTTGTAATGGAAATAACCCACCACTTCGTAGTAAGCGGCCAGCTGGTTAAATGTATTTGAACGCCATTCTATCTTTTTTGTGTAAGGCGAGTCGAAAGACATAGTGTAAATCGGTTGTCTGATTTTAGATCCGCATATCGTTTTAACTTTAGATGTAATGACTTCTCCGTCATTGCGGGTTATGACCAACTGATATTCTTGATTTTCCAATAATTTCTCGCTTATGTAATAAAGCACCTGATTGACTCCGCTGTAAAACAATCCATCAGGATTGTAAGGTTTGAATACCGATGTGGTGTCCAACATCACTGTTCTCACGGCATTAGGATTCGTCGCAAATTTTCCTGTCAATTTAACATCAAGTTTATAGTCGTAATTGTTTGCCGAATAATTTGGTGCCAAGTCGACAGCATTGCCTGTAAACGACTTTGTTATTTTTAAGTAATTGGTATCAGCGTCGGCGTCAAGATAACCATAGACTATAGTGACTTCTTCTCCGTCTTCAGAGAAAATGCTGAATGGTCCGTCGCATGAGTTTAAAGTAAATAAAGAAAGAATTATAGTTAAAAATAACAGTAGTTTTCTCATTGTAAAAATAAGTTTTAAATATAGGCAAAGATACTATTTTTTTATATACTTTTGTCGCATCAAAACAAAAGAAATGTATTTATCGCATAACGTATCTTTAGTAACGACTCACGTCCTTCAAAACATGAAGAACAACGGTGAGAAAATTGCCATGTTGACAGCATATGACTATTCAATGGCAAAGATTTTAGACGAATCAAATATTGACATTATATTGGTTGGCGACAGTGCTTCCAACGTGATGGCGGGTTACAAGACAACATTGCCTATCACTTTGAACGAGATGATTTACCACGCATCATCAGTATGTCGTGCCGTGAAACGCTCTTTCGTCGTTGTCGACTTGCCTTTCGGAACATACCAAGGCAACTCAAAAGAAGCTTTGAATTCAGCCATCCGTATCATGAAAGAATCAGGTGCCAATGCTGTTAAGATGGAAGGCGGCCGCGAGATTTTAGAATCCGTAGAACGTATCATCAGCGCTGGCATTCCAGTGATGGGACACCTCGGTCTCATGCCACAAAGCATCAACAAATTCGGAACATATATCGTTCGCGCTAAGGAAGACGAAGAAGCACAACGTCTTCGTGAAGACGCACTCTTGTTACAAGAAAAAGGCTGTTTCAGCATTGTTTTGGAAAAGATTCCAGCAGCTCTTGCAACAGAAGTGACACAGTCGTTGAGAATTCCTACAATAGGCATCGGCGCAGGTTCCGGCACCGACGGACAAGTTCTCGTTTTGCACGACATGCTCGGCATCAGCAACGATTTCTCACCTCGTTTCTTAAGAAGATATAACAACCTTTACGACGGAATTAAGAATTCTGTTCAGGCTTATATCAATGATGTGAAAGACATCAACTTCCCTAACGAACACGAGCAATATTGATATGAGAAAACCATTGGAAGAACGTATATTGTTTGAAGACAACCATCTCCTTGTTGTCAATAAATTGCCTTCGGAAATCGTTCAAGGCGACAAGACCGGCGATGTTTGTCTTCTCGATGACGTCAAATCATATATCAAAGAAACCTACAACAAACCAGGCAACGTATTCGCCGGTCTGGTGCATCGCATCGACCGTCCTGTCAGCGGCGCTGTCATTTTTGCCAAGACAAGCAAAGCATTGAGCCGCATGACGATAAAAGTCAAGGAACGCGAATTCAGCAAGATATACCTCGCCATCGTGAAGAACAAACCGCCACAAGAAGCGGGCGAGTTGTCTGATTATATGATTAAAAACGAGGCGCAAAACAAATCATATATCGTGGGTTCAAACACCAAAGGAGCTAAACTGGCACAGTTGAGATATCGTGTCATCGGCAGTTCCGACTCTTATTATCTCCTTGAAATTGAACTCCTCACTGGTCGCCACCATCAGATCAGAGCGCAGCTGTCACATATGGGCTGTCCAATTAAAGGCGACTTGAAATACGGTTTCCCACGTTCAAATCCAGACGCTTCTATTAGCTTGCACGCTTATAAAGTCAAGTTTGAACATCCTACTTTAAAGACACCAATTGAGGTAAAAGCACCGAAACCAACGGGAATGCCGTGGGACGCTTTTAGAATTGAAAATTGAAAATTAGCTGTCAGCGATTAGCTATCAGCAGTCAGTAAGACGTATCACACGACATGATGAAAAATAAACAAGATGTCGTTGATGCGTCTTATCAATATAATTCTGTTATAGTTCAAAAAATCATCGTTCCTAACACTTCATTCCTAATTAAAAAATTCGTATCTTTGTAAGCTAATTAATTACATATGTACGCATTATTTAAAAAAGAGATAAGTAACTTCTTAAATTCTCTCATAGGAATAATGGTGATTGTCATCTTCTTGTTAATCACGGGATTATTCTTATGGGTTTTTCAAAGTGATTTCAATATCATGAGTTTTGGCTATGCCAATTTGGACAGCCTTTTCATCATCGCCCCATGGGTGTTTTTATTTTTAGTTCCAGCAGTGACGATGCGTAGTTTCGCAGAAGAGAAACGTACAGGAACGATAGAGATGTTGTTCACCAAACCATTGTCTGACTGGCAGATAGTTCTCGGCAAATATTTCGCTGGCGTCGCTTTGGTGATTTTAGCTCTCATTCCAACATTGATTTATTTCTTTTCAGTCTACCGTTTGAGTCAGCCGGTCGGGAATGTTGATGTTGGCGGAATCTGGGGTTCATATATCGGACTTTTCTTCCTGAGCGCGACATTCGTGTCAATAGGATTGTTCTGCAGTTCAATAACTAACAACCAAATACTTGCATTCTTGTTGTCCGTATTTTTGTGCGGATTTCTATACATCGGCTTTGATATGATTTACTCGATGGCATTGTTCGGAAAAGTAGACTTATTCATTCAACACCTCGGAATGTCGTCGCATTATAGTTCATTAAGCCGCGGCGTTGTTGACACACGCGACATCCTTTATTTCATCAGTGTGATTGTTTTATTCTTGTCATCGACAAAATTAGTCTTGTCGAGTCGTAAATGGTAAAAGGAGGAGAGATGAAAAACGAACGTAAAAATCTTAAAAAGAATCAGCTGATATCATTTGGCATCACTTTGTTAGTCATCGTTGCTGTCAACATCATCGCATCGTTTGTCTATACTCGTTTCGACTTGACAAGCGAGAAACGTTACACTCTTTCAGACACTTCAAAAGAGATTTTAAAGAACCTTGACGATTACGTCTATTTCAGAGTTTATCTCGAAGGTGACTTCCCTGCAGGTTTCAAGAAATTGAGAAAAGAGACAAAAGAAATGCTCGATGAGTTCAGGGCTTACAGCAAATACATTGACTATGAATTCATAAACCCTTCGGAAAGCAACGACGCCGCTGAAAGAAACGAGACTTACAAGCTTTTATATCAAAGCGGACTCAATCCTACGGAAATTGCGATGCAGACCAAGGCTGGCGCACAACAGTTAATCATTTGGCCTTGTACTTTAATAAGTTATCAAGAAAAAGAAAAGCCATTGGATTTGCTCGACACCCATATCGGAGAATCATCAAATCAGGTGTTGAACAACTCAGCACAGAATCTTGAATACAAACTGATAAGTTCAATAAAAGAACTCACACAAGACAAGAAACCTAGCGTAGCTTTCATTGAAGGTCACGGTGAACTCAATGAAGATGAAGTGTATGACATCACAAGAACACTTCAGAAGAAATATAACGTACAACGCATAACACTCGACGAACAGATAACTGCGTTGAACAAAAGGACTGTAACACACGACAGCAGCATCGTGATAAGTTCTAATTATGACGCCATCGTCATCGCAAAACCAACGAAGCCTTTCTCTGAAAAAGACAAATTCATCATCGACCAATACGTCATGCACGGAGGTAAGGTATTGTGGCTTGTCGACCCAGTCTTCGCTACGATGGACAGTCTCCAGATGTCGGAATCAACGATAGGCAACGCCTTGAACGTCAAGCTTGATGATATGTTCTTCAAATACGGATTACGTCTCAACAGCAACCTTCTCCTTGACCTTAACAGCGCAAAAATTGCGTTAAGAACAGGACAGATGGGCGGACAAGCACAGATTGAATATTTCAACTGGTATTATTTCCCATTGCTCAACGCCGCTTCTAACAACAGCATCGTGAAGAACATCAATCCGGTAAAGGCAGATTTCATCAGTTCCATCGAACCTGTGATGTCGGACTCTGACGTTCAAAAGATTCCTTTGTTAAAGACATCAAATTACACAAATATCTCCAATGCTCCAGCATATATCACGCTCGGCATGTTGCGCCAGAAACCAGATCAGCGCATGTTTTCACAGAAAAGTCAGAATGTGGCATATCTGTTAAAAGGCGAGTTTGAATCACTTTATGCCAACAGAATGACAGCAGGCATTATGGAGTCGAAGGAAATAGGATTTAAGGCCAGCAGCGAACCAACATCGATGATTGTCGTTGCCGACGGCGATATCATTCGCAATCAGTTCCATATACCAAAAGGATATCCACTACCACTCGGTTTCGACCAATATACACAGATAACATACGGCAACAAAGAATTTATCGAAAATGCCATCAGTTATCTCGTTGACGGCGAAGGTCTTATTGAAGTAAGATCACGTGAGTTAAAGATACGTCTTCTTGATATGAACAAAGTCAACAATGACGCACTCTTGTGGCAAGTCGTAAATGTCGTATTGCCAAGTGCCGTTATGGTTGTATTTGGATTCATCTTAGCATTCATCAGAAAAAGAAAATTTGCAAAATAATAAATATATGAAAAAGAATCGTTTAGCAATAATCATAACATCATTATTGATCATCATCGCCGTTGTTTTGTTATGGAACAACCGTTATTTGACATCATTACGCGGCGAGGCTTACGACTTCACAGTTCGCGACACTGCTTCTGTGACACGACTTTTCTTCGCTGATATGAGCGGCAACCAAGTCCTTTTGGAAAGAACAGAAGAAGGTTGGAAAGTAAATGGAAAATATGATGCTCAGCCTACGATGGTGAACAATATGCTTCACACACTCGACAGGATGAGAATCAAGATGCCGGTGTCATTGGCAACGCACAACAGCGTCATCACACGTATGGCTGGCACTAACACAAAAGTCGAGGTTTACCAAATAGTTCCTCGTGTTAACTTATTTAATAAGGTGAAACTTTTCCCTCACGAGAAACTGACAAAAGTGTTCTATATCGGCGACGTGACACAAGACAACAGCGGCACTTATGTCCTTAAAGAAGGAGCCGACAAAGCTTATATCGTTCACCTTCACGGTTTCAGAGGATTCATCAGCTCGCGTTTCTCTGCCAATCAAGAAGATTGGCGCGACCATAAGATTATCTCTGAAAACATCAAAGACATCGCTTCTGTGAAGTTGGAATTCAACAACGACCCAGAAAACAGCTTCGTGATAAACGAAATAGGAGATTATAAATACGAGATGAAACGCCTCAGCGACGACTCTAAAGTCGACATCGACACCGTTCGTGTGCTCAATTTATTGACATCATTCGGCGATGTCCGTTTCGAGGCATTCCTCACCGACATAGCACAAGCACGTCGCGACTCTATCATCAACTCTCCTTATTTAGAGAGATTTACACTCACGACAAAAGACGGCGAACAAAAAGTCATCAGGACATACAATATGAGAATTGACGCTTCTGCATTCGGTTTCACAGAAGACGACTGGGACGACGACCCAGACCATAAATACGCTTATATTGAAAACGACGATGAACTTGTCATGATACAAGACTTCGCTTTTGGCAAGATACTCAAACCTGCTGCCTTCTACGAAAAGGGATATGTAGAACCTAGACGTACAATCTATATAGAAGAGATGGAGGAAATACCAAGTGGCAGTCTTCCGTTTTAAGACAATAAGTCTATGAGTCTATAAGTCAATGAGTCAATAAGTCAATGAGAAAAGTTTTTCTAGTTTCTACACAGATTAACTCATTAACTTATAGACTTATTGTCTTATAGACTTCTATTAAGGTACTCCGAATAATCTTCTGGAGCGCTTTTATATTCTTTGCCGAATAATGCTGAGTTTATCAGGAAGTCGGCGGAAGCGTGGTTGCAAGCCGTTGGCACGTCATAAAGGACGCTCAATCTTAACAAGGCTTTGACGTCGACGTCGTGAGGCTGACTTGTCATAGGATCCCAGAAGAAGATGAGATAGTCGATTTTTCCTTCAGAGATAAGAGCTCCCAGTTGTTGATCGCCGCCCAACGGACCAGATTTCAATCTATTGATATTAGGCAGCACAGAGGATAAAATCTTACCTGTGGTGCCGGTAGCATAAAATTCGTTACCTATAAGTTTTTCAGCGTGTTCGGTGACCCATTTCAGAAGGTCGTCTTTTTTTGCGTCGTGCGCGACAAGAGCTATTGTTTTCATAGTCATATATTTTTTGGCTGTCAGCTATAATTGATGTAAAATTACGTAGTAAAGATACGAAATATTTTTGAACTAAGAACCAAGAACTAAGAGCTAAGAACTTTTTTGCTATGAGCAATGGGAAATCAAGGAACTTTTATTTCTAGCGGAGCGCGTTAGGGATTGGAGCGGCATCCTTTGCGAGCGTTTTAAGTCAACAGACAACGGTCAACAGACAACGGATTTTTTTGAGTGAGGAGAAAACAAAAAGCGAGCAAAGATATAGCGGAAAGCCCGACGGCTTTGCCGGAACGCCCAGATAAGCTGTCAGCTATCAGCAGTCAGCTATCAGCGTTCAGAGTTCAGATTGTTTTCTGTCGTTTTGTCACCAGAATTTTTCTTAATGTCATATTTTTGAAAAACATAAATAAATGTGAAAGTCACTGATTTAGTGGCTTTTTTATTTTATGACAAAAATAATTGTGACATGAAATTTCCATTTTTGACATATAAAAATTCATTGGCATAATGATTGACAAAATCGAGTCGCTGTCAGATTATGTCAGCAAATAAAAAAGCAAACAATTAAACATAAATAAAAATAGGAGAAACAAATTATGTCAAAAATTATTGGTATTGACTTAGGTACAACAAACTCATGTGTTGCAGTTATGGAAGGTAACGAACCAGTAGTTATCCCTAACAGCGAAGGTCACCGCACAACTCCATCAGTGGTAGCATTTACAGACAACGGCGAACGTAAAGTCGGCGAACCAGCAAAACGTCAAGCTATCACAAACCCATTAAAGACTATCTATTCTATCAAACGTTTCATGGGTGAAACATACGACAAAATGGTCAATGAAATCGGCCGCGTACCATACCAAGTCGTAAAAGGACCAAACAATACTCCACGTATTGACATTGACGGTAAATTATACACTCCACAAGAAATCTCAGCAATGGTACTTCAAAAGATGAAGAAAACTGCTGAAGACTATTTAGGCCAAACAGTTACAGAAGCTGTCATCACAGTTCCAGCATATTTCAACGACGCTCAACGTCAAGCTACAAAAGAAGCAGGCGAAATCGCAGGTCTCACAGTACGCCGTATCATCAACGAACCAACAGCAGCAGCTTTGGCATACGGTCTCGACAAAAAGAAAAACGACGTTAAGGTAGCAGTATTCGACCTCGGTGGCGGTACATTCGATATCTCAATCCTCGAACTCGGCGACGGCGTTTTCGAAGTTAAATCAACAAACGGCGACACTCACCTCGGTGGCGACGACTTCGACGGCAAAATCATCAACTGGCTTGCAGAAGAATTCATGCATGACGAAAACATGGACCTCAGAAAAGACCCAATGTCATTGCAACGTCTTAAAGAAGCTGCAGAAAAAGCTAAGATTGAATTGTCATCATCAACAGAAACAGAAATCAACTTGCCATATATCACAGCAACAGCAACAGGACCTAAACACTTGGTTCGCAAGCTCACACGTGCTAAGTTCGAACAATTATGCGATGATTTAATCCGCGCTACTATCGAACCATGCCGCAAAGCTTTAGCTGACGCTAACATGACAGTAAACGACATCGACGATGTTATCTTGGTTGGTGGTTCAACACGTATCCCAGCTATTCAAAACATCGTTAAGGACTTCTTCAAGAAAGAACCTTCAAAAGGCGTTAACCCTGACGAAGTCGTTGCTATCGGCGCATCAATCCAAGGTGGTGTTTTGACAGGTGAAGTTAAAGACGTTCTCTTACTCGACGTTACTCCATTGTCATTAGGTATTGAAACACTCGGTGGCGTTATGACAAAACTCATCGAAGCTAACACAACAATCCCTACACGCAAGTCAGAGACATTCTCAACAGCTGTCGATAACCAACCAGGCGTTGAAATCCACGTATTGCAAGGCGAACGTCCAATGGCAAATCAAAACAAGACTATTGGCAAGTTCCACTTGGATAACATACCTCCAGCACCACGTGGCGTTCCACAAATCGAAGTTACATTCGACATCGACTCAAACGGTATCTTGAACGTTTCAGCAAAAGACAAAGCTACAGGCAAGTCACAAAGCATCAGAATCGAAGCTTCATCAGGTTTGAGCGAAGAAGAAATCAAGAGAATGAAGGCAGAAGCAGAAGCTAACGCTGACGCTGACAAGAAAGAACGTGAACGCGTTGATAAATTGAACGCTGCCGACTCAATGATTTTCCAAACAGAAAAACAAATGAAGGAATACGGCGACAAATTGCCAGCTGACAAGAAAGCAGAAATCGAAGGCGCACTTGGCAAGTTGAAGACAGCACATCAAGCACAAGACATCGCTGGCATCGACGCAGCAATGGCAGAGATGAACGCTATCTGGCAAAAAGCATCAGAAGAGATGTACAAGAACGCCGGAGCACAAGGCGGTCCACAAGACCCTAACGCCGGACAAAATCCAAACAACGGCAATGACGACGTTACTGACGTTGATTTTGAAGAGGTAAAATAAAACTATGACTAATGGCTATGACTTTAGTCTTTAGCCATTAGACTTTAGCCTTAAAAAGAAAAGGTCAAACAACAATTGATAATATTAACCTCGCGGAATCTGAAAAGGTTTCGCGAGGTTTTTTTCTTTGCTCTCCATAACCATACAACGCTGTCACTGTTCTTCCGTCAATTTGTCAGTGAAAACATTATTTCTTCATCAATCGTTTGGTTTCTTGTAATTCCTTTTGCAGAAGTCGTACTCTATCAGCTAATTGTTCTTGACTTGGCAATGCGTCTTTGATTCGTATATTGTTATATGTCGCGACTCCCATCGGAGTAGAGATGCCTTTGAACGACCATTGGACGTCAATGCTATCCATATCGGAACAGACAAGCAAGCCTATGGTAGGATTATCATCGTTTGACTTCATCAGTTCATCAACGGCATTGACATAATAATTCAACTTTCCAGCAAATTCTGGTTCAAAAGGTCTAGGTACTAAGGCGAACAGTTGTGGAAATTCAACACCATCTTCGATGGTTGGTTCATAAATGGTCTGTTTAATGATTTCTCCAACGGGTCGTTGGAGTTTTAGAGTTGTTTGATTAACATAAGATTGTAATTTTCCAACGAAGCATTGGAGTTTTTGTAAAGATACTTGATCGGTATAGAAAAGATACCACTTCTTCATATACCACAGATTGGAAGTGGAAAACCCTTCTGCATTTGGAAACTCTCGCTTCAAATCAAGACTTACTTGTTCAACAACTCCTGCTCCCCAACGTTCTTCTGCTTTCTTCTGTACCAAGTCGCGACCCAATTGCCAGTTGAACAGAAGTTTCTCAGCATTTACTTTTACGGCTGCCTTTACCTGAGATGAACGATAGCGATGTTTTACTTCTGAAATCCAATCGACATAATCGTTATCAATACGGATGTCATGCGATTTTACAATACGCGCTTTTTCTTGTGACATAACTCTTAGTTTTTGTTTGTTCTCATGACAAAAGTACTAAGAATTTATGAAAATGAAGAGTGCTTTGACAGAATAATTTGATTACAATATTAAATTCGCAGAAGAATTTTACGAGGTTTTTCGTTTAAAATATGTAGAAATAACATTTCCTTTTCTCTTTTTATTTTTATAACTTTGTGAAGTTTAAAATTTTAAGATTATGGGATTATTGATGATACTTATTTTGGGTTTGGTTGCATTGGTGCTCGTCCTTATTATAGCTACAAGTATCCAGAACAAGAAAGTTAAGGTTATGAGAGATGCTGCCGCTTCTCAAAGTTATTTTAATGCAACGAAAGTATTGGAGGATAAGATAGCGTTGTATCACTTCGCAATAGATGACTCCAAGCAAGAAGTCTATTGTTATTCAAAGGGAAACGAAATAAGATTTAGGTATAAAGATATTGTTGATTTTGAGATACAGGTCGATGGCATTACCACAATGTCTAATCAACCAACTAGTAAAGGCTCGTCGGAAGGTATAAATGTAGTCATTAATACCATATCCATGAGTATGGCTCAAGAGGTTTCTTCAATAAAAGTTCGCATTATTCTCCGCAATCGCAATATCGATATGTATGATATCGAATGTCTGGCATTAAGGGTTAAAACTAATGATTCGAGATATAAGGAGACTTATATGAAGGCTCAGAGTATTTTTGATACACTAAAATCCGTCGTGGGGAATGTCAAGACAGAAGGCGTGTCGCAGAATTTTATGTCCGACATAGAAGAACTTAAAGAACTGGCTGTCTTGAAAACTCAGGGCTTGATTACTGAAGAGGAGTTCGCAACAATGAAAGCTAAGATTATAAGCAGGTGAGTCGTACCTTTATAACTTTGTGCCAATGACATTTATTTGTAATTCTTAAAAATCATTTAGATATGATAATAGATAAGGAATATCCTGCAACACATTCGATGGCTACGTCTTGGTTTGCTATTGATGCAGATGGCAATGTGGCAATTTTGAATTTCGATGATAATGGTCCAGTTCCGCTCATCGCTGGTTCTGAGGAAACAGAAGAATCTGTGATAATGGACGTGTTGCCAAGAAAATGCGAATATTTTCCTTATGCTATCTTGAATTTTACTAAAGACGAAATAGATGAAATTATATCTAACTCAGCACCTTGCAAAAGAGATGACTTTAATTTGATGGAAGTCTTGGTGAAGGTCGAAAGAGACAAACTGAGTCGTTTCTTTGAAATAATAAAAGAGATGGACTGTAAAGTCAATGATGTGGTTTGTCTGAACAAAGAGGAAGCTATATTTTATCTGGATATGTGGGACGATAAAGTGGAGAAAATGTTGAAAAATATCGTCAAACCAATATGTAGCTTGTCGTTTTGGAATGGAGATAACGATGCTGAAGAAGAGATGGCGTTGAATGGATTCCCGTTTTATGTTTATCGTCAAAGCTATTCCCCAAATATTCCAATAAGAAGGACGCAGATTCCAAAGTCTGCATTTAAGGAAGACAGACTGTCGAAAGATGTCATTAAGAAAGCTTTGCGACTTCCTTTCCGTTTCGATGAAACAGAACATTTCCATACAGCGATGTATATTCCAACTATGTCTTATGCATCTGAAAAGATTATTGATGGCAGAGAATATTTAGATTTAGACACGCCAGATGGTGGCAGAATTTTCGTCGCTCAAGATGCTATCTATGGATTTGGTTGCGGAAAATATTGTCGTTTGTGCTATGACAACGACAGCGAGTGTAAGCATACTAGAGCACGGCAATTTTCCATAAAACCTACGGTGTTAATTATATCTGACTTGTGCGGATTGAGTTATACAGATAAGATGAATAATCTGTCGATAATCCGTGATAGTGTGGAACTTTCATTGATAGAAGGTGTTCCTTGCGAACATTCTTATGATGCTTTTAAAAAACTTGAAGAATATCCAATCAGTACATATTTTTCAAATTGCAGATGTCGTCTGGAGACAAATATAAAATTCTTCAAACCTAGAGTCATAATGGTTTTTCAAAATATATTGCCTTATTTGTCGGAAGTCTATGATATTAAAAATAATGAGATAACGATAGGCGAGGAGAAATATCCGCTTTATATCTGGGAGGAACGCGAAGCTAATATGTTGGATATAAAGACCTTGGCGCAGATGGAGTATAGAGGAGAAAGTATTGAATGGGTTAAAGAAGATGATAAATCACCAAGAGGATGAAACCAGACATTGAATTGTTGTCGATAGACGTATCTAATTATTGTTCAAAGCAATGCTACTTCTGTTATAATCATAGCACGAAAGAAGGCAATGTTTTGTGGCGTCCAGATGAAATTATTTCTTTTGCCCTTGATTGTGTTAGTCACGGAGTGAAAGCGGTGTCGTTAGGCGGTGGTGAACCTTTTGAATATGACGGCATTTGGGATGTTATTGATGGTATTTTCCCACATGCTTATCTGTCTGTTACCACAAATGGTTTGCCTCTGAAAATTGATGATGAGCATATATGGAAAAAATTGAAGGGACATAAACCTGATAAGATTCATATTTCCCTTCATCATCCTGATTGTGACGAGGAAGTGAATAGGGTTTTGAAGCAGTTGGAAAAGGTTTCTCAATGTGACATTACGGCAGGATGTAATCTTTTGGTGTCATCAAAGAATATTGAAAAGGCTCGCAATGCTTATGCTGTTTTGTCTGAACTTCTTTCGCCCAAACAGATTATCTTGATTCCTCAACGATTTAGTGACACGCCGACGCCTAAGGAATTGGCGTATGTGGCAGGTAATAAACCATTTCAGAGTCCGAGTTGCATCATAAATTGTGAGAAGCTGAATAAGTTCGCGTCGGTGTCGTGGGATAAAAAGGTTAATTTTTGCAGTTATGCCGGAGGTAAACAAACCCTTGAAACTCTGGATTATGAAGGTATGATAAGAGCATTGAAGAAAGTCTCGTTTGAGAAATGTTGTTAAAACACTCCGTATCCTTCCATCTCTTCCGCTGCCATCTGATAATTTTCTTCTGGAATCTCGTATGGCTTTAGTTTCTGGTCTTGAAGATATATGTAGTTGAGCGTATTGACCAACGACTCTAAAGTCTGTTGGCGTACATTAGATTTCAGCTGGCATTCCCATACGTTGATGAAATGCCATCCCATCGCAGCGAGCTTCATCTGTGTCTCGACGTCTCTTGTCCTGTTGCGTTCTATCTTCGTTTTCCAATATTCGACATTGCTTTTAGGTATGACGTAATATTTGCATCCTTCGTGACCGTGCCAGAAACATCCGTTCACGAAGATGACGGTCTTGTATTTTCTTAAAACGATGTCGGGATGTCCTGGAAGTCGAGGGTGGTTTAGTCTGTAACGAAATCCACGGCTAAACAAGAACTTCCTCACCAACAGTTCTGGTTTGGTGTTCTTTCCTTTTATCGCTGCCATGCAACGATGTCGTTGTTCTTTCGTCAGTTTGTCCATGAGGGTTTATTTACAAATTCCTATATTTCTGCACAGCGTTTCGCCGAATTGAAGTTCTTCTCCTGCGGTGGCGTGAATATGTCCGAAAAGATGATAAGTCGGTTTTGATTTCATGACGAAGTTCAGTATTTCCGCACTTCCTAATCCTTCGTCTAAGATGCCGTAAGGCGGATAATGCGTTACAAGTATGTCGATGTCGGTAGGGATGTCCTCGTCGGCAATTGATACGTCACCGCTGATGGAACATATAGTCACTCCGTCGTAGTCTCTTATTGAATTTTGCATGACTAAGATTCCTTTGTCATCCATCGCTTTTTCAATTTCTTCGGATTTATCAATTTCAAAAGAAAGCTCGTGATTGCCAGGGATGAAAATTTTCCATTTGGCAGACAAACCCGAAAACCAATCAATGAAATCGTCGTATTCGTCGCCTTTGAGGTCGTCTTCCACTGCGTCGCCGGCACAGATGACAATATCAGCTTCTTCCGGCACTATCACGTCACGATGCAGACCATGAGTGTCGGAAAAGACGAAGATGTTTTTATTGTTATGTTTGATAGTCATATTTTTACCAGTAACGTTTTTCGAGATAATCAATTAACTCAGGATATAAATTATTCTCTTTTATCGGAGCGAGAAGATCTTCCGGATCAACAATCTTGAACTTGGTTTTGTCATTAAGCATCGGAATAAAACCAGTCTCCACTGCTTCCCGTAATTCAGTATGCTTCTCTGGAATGATATTGATATGGAAGAAATCATCAGCGTAGCCTGCCTTAATTATTAATTGTTCGCATAACAAAGTTTGTCGCATCAGTTCATAATATGGTTCTTTAAAGTATATAGAATGCGCTATTTTATTATTGTCAGGCATTTTTAAACGTGCTGAATTTTCTATAAGATGAGCATAACGTTCTATGCGCTTTTTGTTTGTCAAATCTGTTTCTGAATACGTCTCTGTATATTTCCATTCAATTGGTATTAACCATTTGTTTTCTCCTTTTCGAGCCATAATCATTACGTCAATAGATGTGCATAGTGCTCCTCTTTTCCAACCTTTGTCATCTTCGCCAAGTAGTTTATCATTGTCTAAAGCGAATTCAAATGATATATATGAATGTTCGTCATTATCTATGAGAGATGGTAAAACCTCATCAAACTGCATTCCTGTTGCATTTTCTATTATCAGTTTTACAGCTTCCTTGTCTGTCCGAAGTGCAAACAAATGGTTAAGACAATGAATCTGCGATGACACTAAGTGGCCTGTGGGAGTATTGGATTTGTTCAGACATTGCCACCATGCGATGTTATATTTTTTAAAATATTCAATCGACTTCTGACGAATGCCTTTATGCAAGTTTCTGTCGTTGAATTGCGATTTGAGAATATAGTTAAACCATTTATTATTCTTTTGAGAATAGCCAATATCTTCAGCATTATCAAAAAGAGAAGCCTGATATTTTTTCAGTCTGTCCGCTTGTTCTTTTTTCTTTTCGTCAAGGAAATTTGTAGTCATAATCAAATGTCTTCAGATGTAAGAGTAAATATTTCATCAGCATATAGACCATATCCCATATAATGTGACCGAATAAACTTGCATGATTTTTTCTTCATTTCTTCCAACTCGTTATGTAGATTATCACTTGCCTTTTTGTAATTGGCGAGAAGACAAATAAAGTCAATATCCTTATCCTTATCTAGTTCTAGTTTAAAATATTGGTTTATGCCTTCTATCTTTTCGTTTGCTAATATGAGTCCTAATTCGCATTTTTGTTTAAAAATCTGCAAAAAGTCATTTTTTATTTCGTCTGTCCATTTGAATTCATTAAAATCCTCTTGGTGCGATTTTAGTCCAGGTTTTTTTTTACTTGTTCTGACTGATTTATAACCTTGCTTAATCTCAATAACCGCCAAGGATACCTCATTCTTATTTCGAGCAGAACGATTAGAATCCCATCGAAGTGCAATTAAATCAAATCGACTATTATTTTGTTCATACTCCATATCAACTATAAAATAATCGGTGTCTTGAGAGTTTTGAGAATAGTTGTTCTCTCTAACCACGAGTTGTTGAATCTCTTTTTCTCCCAAATGATTTTTTTTTATGCAAATATATCTATCAATTATATGTTTCGCCTCAGGAATATATTCTTCAAATTGTTCAGCTTTATGCTTCTGCTCATTGCCTTGGATGAGATATTCTTTATCAATACCATTCCAATTGTATGAACCATCAAAATTTTCTTTTACACTAAGAAGATTCCCACCTCGATAATAAATTGTAATAGAATTTTTCCTAAACTCCATATCCAACGTGTCATCATTTTGTACATATTCCAACAATGTGTGGAGTTCGCCGGTTTTTAATGCGTTAAAAAGATTTTTTGTTAAACTTCGCATATTTATTTTGCATTTATTTATATCTAATACTTAATGATTTAATTATCCCCCTCATCTCTTCCCTCAACTCCTTCGGTCCCAAAACCTCGACTTTGTCTCCGAACGAAAGCACGTCTTGTTTGAAGTCGTAGTCGGGTGTGAGGAAATATGTGAAAACGCTGTATTTATCATTTGTTTCAACTTCTTTCTGACTGCTGTGCAACGGCAACGAACGAAAATATTGAACTTGCGTTCCGTAAACTTTCAGCCAGATGTACGATTTGAAATAATTCTTTGCCATGTCGCAAATATATAAATTCTTTCTGCAAAAAAGTGGCAGAAGCGGATTTTTGCAATCTGCTGAGGTCGCAAAGATTCAGAAAACGAAGAAAATTGATCTGATTGTGTCGGGCGGAGCGAAAGGTGCCGACACTCTTGCAAGAAAATATGCCACCCTCAACAAAATCCCTCTGATGGAGTTTCTCCCTGACTACGAGCGTTATGGTCGTGGAGCGCCACTTCAGCGAAACACGCTGATAGTTCAAAACGCAGATTATATCCTTGCTTTCGTAACTCCTTCTTCCATAGGAACTTTAGATACTATAAAAAAAGGAAAACAAAAAGGCATCGTGGTGAAAGTCGTGAATGTATGACTTTGAACTAAGAACCAAGAACTAAGAACCTTTCGGTTGCTGAGCTTGTCGAAGCACCGAACTTCGCCTTTGACAGGCTAAGGCACCGCTGAAGAACTCTGAGTTGCTAAACTTTTCCCTACGTCTAAAAAACTTGTAGTCTTGTGGTCTTGTAGTCTTCTAGACTTTTCTTATCTTTGCAATGACGTATTATACGTCCCTACATTGTTAATTGTAAATTGTTAACTGTAAATTGTAAATTGAATTACCATGGGCAGAAATAAATTTTCACAACGCGAGATAGATATAATTCGTAAACTCTTGAACCGTAAGGTGGCAGGCAACCGCTCCGGACAAAAGATGGTGCGTCATACTTTACGCACTGTTTTCAATTTCAACATCTCCGACTTCAACGTTCCTGGTCAGCCTTTCGGCCCGCTCGACCTCGACGAATGCGTACGCCGCCGCAGAATACAAATCCTCGACGAGGCGACGATAGAGGCGATGAAACTGCGTTATGCCGAGAAACAACAGTACGAACAGACTCTCGATCAGGCGGAAGCTATCGCCAACGGCGAAGTGGAAGACTGGCAAGAAGTTCTGAAACAATGGAACGAGTATTATAATACGAACCTTGAACCTTGAACTTTTAATGAATAACCTTGCAGACGTTATCATTCGGGGCATTTTTATTTTGAAGATTAGAGAAAAAACATTTTCTTTGTAAGGCATTAATCGATGGAGATATGAGGTGTTACAAAATTCTGTCTTTTTTTATTTCGGTGCTTTTGTTATTGGCGCTTCTGTCGCTGGTCTTTCCTGCTGATGGTTATAAAATAGGTGGCATTCATCTT
Organism: Bacteroidales bacterium; assembly: GCA_045656905.1. GTDB lineage: Bacteria > Bacteroidota > Bacteroidia > Bacteroidales > F082 > Limimorpha. The sequence continues at coordinate 17,617 of JAZOSA010000052.1, read as the reverse complement.
CGTTTCGTCGATATTGAAACTTTGTTAAGCGGTAAAGATAGAGACGTTGAAACGGCTGAGGAGAAGCTCGCCAGGATAGAGGCAGAACTGCGCCTGCAGTTTGTTCACGACTCGTTAGAGAGAGTGTATCAGGCAGAAGTGGCCGACTCTATGGCGTTTGTCGACACATTGGTATCTTTCAGAAATTTCATCGATAACAGCACTGCTCGCATATATTTCCCTAATGATGACCCTTCTTTGTTTTATGACCTCTTTGCTCGTCTCGACAGCTGCACGAGTAAAAATGAGGTGGTGCATATCTTGCATTATGGCGATTCACAGATAGAGGGCGACCGTATAACGGGATATATCAGGGAACAGCTGCAGAATAAATTCGGAGGTCTTGGCGCGGGACTGGCGCCTGCGGTGCAGCCTATACCTTCCACTTCGGTCTCGCAGACGGTGTCGGACAGCATCCCTCGTTATATCGCAGATGGCAATTTCAGACAAAAACTGGATAATAATCACTACGGAATATTGGCGCAGATGGCACAACTTGACGGCGACGTGACCTTGACTTTCGCGGCACGTAACGTTAAAGACAACCATCCTCACGCTCGTTCTTTTTCTAAGGTGAGACTGCTAGTGGGCAACACTTATGGTCCTTTCAGCGCACAGCTTACAAGCGGCAAGGTCAATGTCACCAAGACTATTGAAGAAGCTACCACAGAACTTAAGGTGCTGACGTGGAACCTAGATACGATATCGAGGTTCTCGTTGAAACTCTCCGGCGACGCCGAGATATATGGCGTTTCAATGGACGGTGGATGCGGCGTCGCCGTCGATAACATCCCGTTGCGTGGCAGCTCCGGAACATTCTTCACAAGCATATCAAAAGACTTGTTGTCGTCAGCGATGAGAAACCTCAACGTACGCCTGATTATACTCGAATTTGGCGGCAACGCCACGGCTTATATGAAAGACGACAAAGTCATAGCAGGTTATAAAAACAAGATAGCAAAACAGATAGCATATCTGAAACGCATATATCCTTCTGCAGAGATATTGTTCATCGGTCCTGCCGATATGTCAAAGAAAGTCAATGGCGTATTGCAGACTTATCCGAACCTTGAAGCTGTAGTCAATTGCCTTAAAGAAGCCGCCCTGGAAAATGGCGCGGCGTTCTGGAGCATGTATGACGTGATGGGCGGTAAAAACTCTATGATAAAATGGGTTGAAAATCAACCGGCATGGGCTAGCAAAGACTATATACATTTCACGCGACAGGGCGCAAACAGAATAGCTGAACTATTCGTGCAGACTTTTATGATATATTACGATTACTATCATTTCCTGGAACGTAATCCTCAGAGAAATGCCGATGATATAATAACAAAATTGAAATGAGACGTTACATCTTCATAATAACAATAATAATGTCAATGCTGCCGATGTCGATGTCGGCACAGACTTATCTCAAAGAGATTCTGCCGTATGATTGCGTGACGGATTCTTTAAATAAGATAGAATTCCTTGGCGACGACAGCCTTCATTTCTGGAGGTTCGTGAATAAAATGAATCTCGCTCTTCTTAACCCTACCACTCAGATGAACGTGGTGCATATCGGAGGCTCTCACATTCAGGCTGATGTCATATCTAATAGAATACGCCGTAACTTGAACAGTATCAACGATAGCACATATTCAGGACGCGGAATAATATTCCCATATTCAGTGGCAAAGACCAATAATCCAAGCAATTATAAAGTTACCTATAAAGGAATATGGTCGGCGTCGCGTAATGTCAGTAACGGATATGTTGACACCTTGGGCGTGACAGGCATCGCTGTGACAACCAATGACGTGTCGGCAGAGATAAGTGTCGACCTGAACCCTTACGACGATATCGCACATTGGCAGTTCAACCGCCTGCGAATACTTGGTTACGCCTCGTCGCCAGCGGTAGTCCCGATTTTGAAATTGGAAGACACCTTATGTATGGAACCAGAATACGATGAGGCATCATCTTCTTATCTCTTCAAAATGAACGGCAGTTACGAGACTTTTTCTATAGCCTTCAAACAGAATGACAGCATTCCTCATAGCTTTACGCTGACGGGAATAATGCCAGAGAATGATGTCCCTGGCGTGGTATATCATGCCATAGGAGTGAATGGTGCCGACGTGCCGGATTATCTCTCGTGCCGTAACTTCGAACGTGACCTTAATACGATAAACCCTGATGCTGTGGTGTTTGCCATAGGCATCAACGATACTTTCAACAGTACTTATTCCGACACTTCTTTCATGGCTAATTATGACTCTCTCATAGGCAGGATAAAAAGCGTCGCACCTGATTGTTTCTTTATTTTTGTCACCAACAACGACTCGTTCAGGAAGACAAAGAAAGGCAATAAGACGCATTATAGCGTGAATGAAAACGGCGATAACGCGAGGGAGGTCTTCCGTGCTTTGGCAGAGAAACACGATGGCGCGGTATGGGACCTGTTCAGTATTATGGGCGGACTGGAGTCGATGGCGGACTGGGAATATGAAGGTCTTGCTAAAAAAGACAAGATACATTTTACTAACAAAGGATATACATTGCTCGGCGATTTGTTTTTCAACGCCTTGATGCGTCTGGATATAGAAAGAGATTAAGATTATGTTAACAGATTTTTTAAGAGATACTTTTGCGTTTAACCCTAACTCGCCGCTGCTGTTTACTCAGTCTTATTTCTGGGTATTCCTGCTGTTTGTCTTCGCGGCGTTTAGCCTTATGCAAAATAAGATATTGTTGCGCAACGCTTTCCTCTTCTTTGTCAGCGTCTTCTTCTATTACAAGACAAGCGGATGGTTTACCTTGATACTTCTTTTCGCTATCATATTCAATTATGTCGATGGTTTCCTTATTCATAAAAGTAAGAAAGATAGCGGACGTCTGGCGTGGCTGGTGGCAGGATTGCTGGTCAATCTGCTGACATTAAGTTATTTCAAATATGCTTATTTCTTTGTCGACGTGATTCATAACCTCTTCGGTCTTGAGTTGAAGGTCGTCAATGTCTTTGCGATGGCGGGCAATAAGATGGCAGGCGCACCTGTCTTTACCATTGACCGGATTTTGCTTCCTGTCGGAATATCGTTCTATCTCTTCCAATGTATCAGTTACTTGATGGATGTCTTCCGCCGCCGCATCGCACCTGTAGAAAACATCTTGAACTTCGGTTTTTATGTGACATTCTTCCCTCAGCTGGTGGCGGGTCCTATTGTACGTGCCAACGAATTCATTCCTCAGCTTTACAAGAAATTTTTCCTATCGCGACGACAATTCGGCATCGCCGTATTCTGGATCGTCAATGGTCTTGCGAAAAAGATAATTCTCAGCGACTACATCGCCGTCAACTTCATCGACAGGGTCTTCGACAACCCTACCATGTATTCTGGCTTTGAAAATCTAGTCGCGCTCTTCGGCTATTCACTGCAGGTCTATGCCGACTTCTCAGGTTATACCGACATCGCCATAGGTGTCGCGATGCTGATGGGATTCTATCTTCCTAAGAACTTCGACTCGCCATATAAAGCGACAAATCCTGGCGAGTTCTGGAAAAGATGGCATATATCTCTCTCAAAATGGTTGCAAGACTATCTTTACATACCTCTGGGCGGTAACAGGACGGCGTCGTTTGGAACATACGCATGTATCATCACAATATCACTGATCGGCATGATACTCTCGGGCAGCGTTTGGGTGACAGTAGCGATACTTTCATTAGCATTGATAGTGACACTGAGAAGCAGACGCTCGGAAGAAAAACGTAAGGAACTGACTTCCAACATGAACAGAATGACGACTATGCTCTTGGGCGGCATCTGGCACGGCGCAAGCTGGAACTTCATGATATGGGGCGGATTGAACGGACTTGGAATGGTGGTGTATCGTTTCTGGAAAGATAAAAACGTCTACGCTCGTACAATCATCATCGGCATAGTGGCAGCAGGTATGTTTGTAATGACAAAATTGTTCCCTGCTCCAATATGGAATATCTTTTTTGTCTGGGCAGGCGTTATCTTTATAGGAACTCTTATCCGTATGATTTATAACGTACTCGGTGGTAAGTCGGAGATGAAGACTCTGGAGAGATGCTGGGCGGTGTTGCAGACTTTCGTCTTCATCACATGGACAAGATTGTTCTTCCGTGCCGGTTCTAACCTCGACCCAGCAGAAGCCAACGAAACAGCATGGAATACCGCGACTAATATGGTGACTCAGATAGGTGGAAAATGGAATATGGATATAATACCAGATATCATATCTTCATATAAAAATATATTCCTCCTGATTATATTTGGAATGATAATACATTGGCTGCCAACGGATTTTAAACGCAGATATCGTCTGTGGTTCGCCAATATGCCTCTTCCTGTCATGGCGATAGTCGTGGTGGTGATAGTCTTTGTCATCTATCAGTTCGTAACGGCCGACCTGCAGAAATTCATCTACTTCCAGTTTTAATCTGGACATAGACGTTGCTATGTTTTGGACGTGATGAATCAAATCACGTCCCTACTCATAAATCATCGCTGCTATCTGAAGTCGTTTCTTGATGCTGTGGCGTAACAGTCGCGGCTTCACGACTTCTATATGCTGCCCGAATCCTAAAATTTCTCTCTCTAATTCCAGATTCAAAACGACGTTGAGCGTAATCTCAATGCTGCCGTCGACTTCTTCCTTGACAATTTCCTGCGAGCTGTGCAGCGGCTTCGTTATAATATAAGGTGCTTGGTCGGAATCGACTCTCAGCCTGACCATCTGCGGTTTGCTGTTCAAATCTTTCGTCACGCCGATGATGTCGTCAAAATAATGTTCTGGGTCAAAAAAAGTGTTCTCCTTGAAAGTGTGAGTCTTGCATTCTTCAATAGAAACGATGCGGTCTAAGGCGTAGTTGCAGATGTCGTGTCCTTTATAATCATAACAAACGACAAACCATCGGTTGCGATATTCTTTTAATAAATAAGGTGCAACGATAAATGGTCGTGCCTTGTCAGCCTTGAATGACTTGTAATTTATCGTAATCGCTTTTTTCTTTGTAATGTATTGATATAAAACACTTATATGCTCCAGACCTTTAAGTCGTTCGTTTTTCTCCAAGTGTATTGCCGGTACTTCTTGCTTCGTCGTGACTGCGATGTGGTCGCCAAGACGGTCGATGATGTCGGTGACGGGACTGAATTGCGAGAAGACCTGAAAATGACGAAGTATGTCCATCGCTTGTTGCAATGTGTTCACGTCGTTGTCAGATAAAGGAATGTTGGTGATGCTGTAATCCTTGTCTTCGTAAGTGTAATATTTTCTATCGACGACAATTATCGGAGCTTCGTAGCCAAGTTTGTCGCTGCGCATGAGCTGAATGTCTGCTTGCACAGTGCGCCGACTCACACCCTCAGTGCGGCCTTCATATTCGTAAATCGCTTCAGAACAAGCTTCTATGAGATCGTCAAGCGTCCAACGACGATAACGATTCTGCAGACATCTGTCGATGGTCGTCAGACGTATCAATTGACTTCTATTAACCGGCATATCAATTTTTTTTTACAAAAAAAGAAAAATTTTTTCAATTACGCAAATAGGCTGCGCACTAGGGTATGTATCTTTGCATCGTGATTCGAACATCACTCGTTTTTTGAAATAAAAAAGTGCAAGTGCCGTAGGGAAGAGTTACTTCGCAATGTAGATGCTTAACAGGCTGATATCCTAACCGGATATTTGGCACCTCTATGATAAGTGTTATTCTTATCTGTCTCTTCTCGCTTGTTGCCTTGCACTTATTTAATGCATAATTCATAATTAGTAAAAAGGTGGCTGCCGTATTGAAGGGTTACTTCATAGATTCCGCTAGAATAATTACACACCCTTTGAGCTTGTCGCGCCACCTTAATTTTTATTAACAAAAAATATCTTAACATGAAATTCAATAATAACATAAAAGAAGTAAACAAGATTGAAAATTATGAGGGTGGTGAAGCCTTTGTAATGTCTCCTGAACTCGAACTTTATTCCGCTGTAGTGACAGCATCATTGGAGGATAAGTTTTATGAAACTAATAAGTTTCTTACTCATCGTATCGTGAATCTGATTTCTAAAGTCGACCCGATGTTCGTGGCGCAACTTGCGATATATGCTCGTACTCAGATGTATATGCGTTCGGTGCCTTTGCTTTTGCTCGTTGAGTTAGCGAAAATACATCATGGCGACGACCTGCTCAGTCGTGCAGTGGAGAAGACTGTCCTTCGTGCCGATGAGATAACGGAGCTTCTGGCTTGTTATCAGTCAAGGAACGATTCTGGCAATGACGCAAAGAAATTGGCTAAATTGTCGAAACAGATTCAGTTCGGATTACAGCGTTCTTTCAATAAATTCGATGAATATCAGTTCGCTAAATATGACCGTGATAGTGTGGAAGTGAAATTGCGTGACGCTCTTTTCCTCGTTCATCCTAAGGCAAAAGATGATGCCCAACAAATTATTTTTGATAAAATTGCAAATAAGAACCTAGCTACTCCATATACTTGGGAGACAGAGCTTTCTGCTTTGGGTAAGATGGACTTTGAAAGTGATGAGCAACGCAATGATGCTTTCCGCATGAAGTGGGAAGAACTTATCGACAGCGGTAAACTCGGTTATATGGCATTGTTGCGTAATCTGCGTAACATATTGGTATCCAATGTTGATTATGCTCATATTGAGAAGGTGTGCAAGACCATCGCCGATTCTAATGCTGTGATTAACTCAAAGCAGCTGCCGTTCCGTTATTTGTCGGCATATCGTGAGATAAGCGAGATTAACTCGGTTTCTACTTCCTTGGTTTTGTCGGCATTGGAAGATGCTGTTGATGTCTCTGCACAGAATATCAAAGGCTTCGGTCACGACACTAAGGTGCTTCTCGCTTGCGACGTGTCGGGTTCTATGCAACATAGTATCAGTCCTCGTAGCAAGGTGGAACTTTACGACATTGGTCTTATGCTTTCTATGTTGTTGAAAAACCGTTGCTCGCAAGTCATTAGCGGTATGTTCGGCGATATATGGAAGGTGGTGAATCTTCCTTCTGACGGAATCCTTGCCAACGTGACGGAGTTGCATAGACGTGAGGGTGAGGTCGGTTATTCTACTAATGGCCATCTCGTAATTGATTGGTTGATAAAGAATAACATGGTGATGGATAAGGTGATGATGTTCACCGATTGTCAGATGTGGGACAGTTATGGAGCCAAGAAGACTATAAGAAAATCGTGGGAGAAGTATAAGGAAATCGCTCCTGACGCTAAGTTGTATCTCTTTGATTTGTCGGGATATGGAACGACACCATTGTCGACGGATGATAATGATGTTTGTTTGATATCAGGCTGGAGCGACAAGGTGTTCGAAATTCTTGACGCACTTGAAAATGATGGCAGCGTCGTGGAGGAAATCCGTAAGATTGTGGTTTAATTTAAAAATGTTGGAAAGATGAGAGTATTTACAGGAAATAATGTGCCGATTAAGATGTGGCTCGACGACATCGATAATAATGCAATGGAGCAGGCTGTTGATTTAGCGTCGCTTCCGTTTGCCTTTAAACATATTGCCATTATGCCTGATGCGCATGCCGGACTTGGTATGCCTATCGGCGGCGTGCTGGCGACAAAAGGCGTCGTGGTACCTAATGCTGTCGGCGTGGATATCGGGTGTGGGATGTGCGCGGTTAAGACTAACATCAACGCCAAGGAATTAAGTCGCTCGACAATAGAAAAAATCATTAAAAATATTTATCAGGTGATACCTGTCGGTTTCGATCATCAGAACAAACCGCAGGACGAGTCGCTGATGCCGCAGGGTTATAACATAAAAGGTATGCCGATGATGAAGAGTCTTTATGAGTCGGCGCTTCGTCAACTGGGAACGCTGGGCGGCGGTAATCACTTCATTGAATTACAACGCGCTAGTGATGATTCTTTGTGGATTATGATGCACTCGGGCAGTCGTAATATTGGCAAGCAAGTCGCCGACCATTATGGAAAAGTGGCGAAGTATTATAATAAATTGTGGTATTCTGAAGTCATTCCGGGACTTGAATTCTTGCCTATCGAGACTCAATATGCCAAGGAGTATTTCAACGAGATGGAGTATTGCGTGAAATTCGCTTTCGCCAATCGCCGCCTGATGATGGAACGCGTATGCGACATCATTCAGAATGAGTTGAAAAATGTGGATTTTGAACCTATGATAAATATCGCGCATAACTATGCGGCTTGGGAATGTCATTTTGAACAGAGTGTCATCGTTCATCGCAAGGGTGCGACGCGTGCTTATAAAGGCGAAATCGGCATCATTCCAGGTTCGATGGGAACTCGTTCTTATATCGTGGAAGGTCTTGGAAATCCTGAAAGTTTCATGAGTTGCTCGCATGGCGCAGGTCGTGTGATGGGACGTAAAGAAGCTATAAAAAAACTTAATCTTAAAGACGTGATTAAGTTTATGGATGAGAAGAAAATAGTGCACTCCATTAAAGATGTGAATCAATTGGACGAGGCTCCTGCGGCTTATAAAGATATCGACATCGTGATGAAAAACCAAGCTGACTTGGTGCGACCGATAGAGACGCTTTATCCTATCGCCGTCGTTAAAGGTTAATGAATATTAAGATTTATTAAGATATGAAAGAGTTGAAGATGGAGTCGTGTGTCGTTAGTTACGATTCATGGCAGATGCAATGTTGCGGGAAATAGTTTATTTCACTGCCTCCACATTAGACCTCGCTATATTAATAGGTAGCGACTGTCCGACAGCTTCGATATCTATTATGATGCGGTGCTTGCCGTTTATCTTGATGAATCTTCCGACGAGGTCTTTCATTTGTCCCGACTTGATTCTTACGAGTTCGCCTTCTTTGAAGTCTTCATAATTGATGACATGAAGCTCGCTGTCGTTGAGATATTCTTTTATTGCCGTGATTTGACTTTCTGGGACAGGGACGGGCTTACGTTCAAAGGTGACGAACTTCACCACGCCATTGACGTTTAATACGTTATAATAATCGCTTAATGAGATATTGACAAACAAATAAGAGCGAAACAATGGTTCCTCGACTTTTTTCTTTCTGTCGCTCCATTGTTTCACTCTTGTTATTAAAGGAAGAAATGATTCGATGCCTATGTCTTCAAGTAGTTTGAAAACCTTTTTTTCACTTCTTGATTTGACATAGACTGCGAACCATTTCTTATTATCCTTTATGTCGGTCATGAATAAACCTGTTATTTTCTACGTGAGTTTTGGTCGGAATGTTCTTCGTCGTAATAACCGCCGTTGCCATATTTGCCTCCGTAGCCATATCCATAACCGTATCCGTAACCGTAACCTCCATAACCATAGCTGTAACGATATCCATATACGCCTTGGAAGTTGATGCCGTTTACGACGAGACTTACATTGTATTTGCGGTCTTCTAAGTCTTTGATAACTGTTTCAAAGGCTTTCTTATTAGAGACGTTCTGACGTACCACATAAACAGCGGTGTCGACGTGTTTCATCAATAACAATGCGTCAGTTACCCACAAGAGAGGTGGGGTGTCGATGATGATATAGTCATATATCTCTTTAAGTTCGTTGAAGAATTCTGTGCAACGGTCTGATGCTATCAACTCGGCTGGGTTTGGTGGCACAGGACCTGCTGTGATGATATCCAAAGTAGGAAGTTTTCCTGAAGGCTGGATAATCTCGCTTAAAGATGCTTTTCCTGATAAGTAAGAACTTGCTCCTAATCTGTTGGAGATGCCGAATTCTTGATAGATACGAGGTTTACGAAGGTCCATGCCGATCAAGACTGTCTTCTTGCCATACATCGCATAGATGGAAGCCATGTTGATAGAGATGTATGTCTTGCCGATGCCGATAGAGTCGGAGATGACAGAGAATACACATTTCTCCTTGCTTTGTACTATGTACTCGATATTCGTTCTGATAGATCTGAATGCTTCAGAAACAGGCGACTTCGGTGAGTCTATGACGAATGTTGGACTTGAACTGGCGTCTTTAGGATTGATGTAAGGTATTTGTCCTATGATAGGGAAATTGGATATTTTCTCGATATCTTTTTTCTCAAGAATCTTGGTGTTGAGAGTCTCTTTCAAGAAGATGAATGCCGCAGGGATGGCGCATCCGAGAACAAGACATACCAAATAGATGCTCTTGTTTCTTGGGGCGATGGCTCTGACAGCAGAGATGCGGGCAGGGTCGATGATGTTGTTGTCTGGACTATTGCTTGCCATAACGATTTGAGCTTCCGCGCGCTTCTGCATCAAGAACTTATACAAGTCATCGTTCAAGGCGAACTTACGTTCGTAACCTAAATATTGACGTTGGGTTACAGGAAGTTGTTTGATTTGCTCTTCGTATGCCTTTATCTGTTTGTTTATTTCATTGATAGTGACAGTCGTGTTGTTAATCATATTGTCGATGTTTTCTATCAATTGCTTCTTCGTCTGCACTATCTGCTCGTCAATTGAAAGAATAGTCGGGTTTTTCTTTTCTGCCACGATTAAAATCTTCGACTTTTCTGATGACAATTCAACCAATTCCAGCACGAGGCGATTAAGCATAGGGTCTTGGATTCCCATCGCGCTTGGTACAACTAAATTGTCGATGTCGTCGATGTTGCGCTTGATATAGTTTTGAAGGTTCTGGAAATATTTTATGTTCAACTCAAGTTCTGCCTTACGACTTTCAATCTGCTTCAAATTGGCAAATACAGTCTGCGACTGTGTTCCTAAATCCATAAAGTCGTTGCCTTCCTGGAATGATTGTATGTCTAACTCGGCTTTGTGCAATGAGTCCTGAATTCCTATCAACTGCTCGTCGATGAACAACACTGTGTTCTCTGAAACTATATTCTTTTGCTCAAGGTTTCTTTCAAGATATTCTTCCAATAATTGGTTGAGATAATCGGTGATCTTCTTAGGGTTGTTACCTTGCAACGTAAGTTTTATGATAGATGATTCCTTTGAAATCTGACCGATGGAAAGTCCCGACATCTCGCTTGCTAATGCAAGTTTGCTGTTTACTATAAAACTGAGTTTTGTGTCTTTAAATCCGTCTGGAGTATAGTTGTTGCTCAATACTATGCGGAACTTGTTGTATCCGTTGTTAACTTCTTCGCCAAAACTATAAATGCCTGTTGTCTCGGAAACGCTGACATAACCGACGTTTTCATTTTTTGAATAGTCATATACCGCGCATCCTTGCTCCATTGTCTTCAAGCTATATTGATTTTGGTCAATAAGGTTTATCGTATATCTGATGCCGACGGTTTGTATGGTGTCGTAATCCAGTTCTACGTAAAACGGAGTTGAGGTGTATAATTCAGTGGTGCTTACTCTTCCTGTGTTGTAGTAAGAGACATTAAAGAATTCAAGTTCGTTTAATGTCCTTTCTTTCATGCTGAAAGACTGTAAAATGCCGATTTCGTTGGCAATATTGTTATGACTTTTAAATGTAAGACCTGTCATCATTGATGTTGGGTCTATCGTCATCTTGTCTTCTTTGATGTATAAGGAAGATGAGACCTGATATACTTTAGGGGTATATCTTATGTAGATGAAACCAACAGACAATGCTACGATAATGCCGATGACGAAAAGATACCAATAGCTAACGACTTTTATGATGATGCCTTTAACGTCGAGGCTGTCATCTTCTTGTTGGTAATTAGGTTTGCTGTTTAATTCAAAATTATCCATAATTATTGTCTATTGATTTAAGGTTTAATGAATGCAACTCCGAATGTTATGCAAGTGATGATGAGCGACAATGCAGAGAATATTGTTCCGTAAGGCACTGTCGTGAAACCATATTGCTTAGATTTCAATGGCTCTACGTAGATGATGTCGTTAGGTTTTAAATAGTAATGTGGAGATGACAATACGTCAGCGTCGTTGATGTTTACTCTTACTATCTGAGAACCTTTTGGTGTTTGGTGTATAATCTTGATTTTAGATTTGTTGGCGAAGTCGGTGGCGTTGCCTGCTAATGCCATCGCTTGGAAAATGTTGATGTCTGACTGATATACCTGATATTGTCCTGGACGTGCTACTTCTCCTAATATCGTGAGGTTGAAAAGACCTAATTTCACATACACTACAGTCTCTTTAAGATATTCATTCATCGACAACTGGACTTTTTCCTGTATTTCAGCAACGGTGTTGTCTTTTACCTGCATCTTTCCTATGATTGGCAATTCAATATAGCCTTCTTCATCGATGTTGTATCCGTTGAGATACAAACTGTTTTCAGAGGTATTGTTGTTGGAACCCATTACAGAGTTGAAATATGTCGAGAATTTTTCGTCGAGGCTTGCAATCTTTATATAAAGAATATCACCCGGTTGAACCTTATAGTCAAAATGACGTTCGTTTTCATATTCAATGGAGGTGAATGTGCTGTCATTTAGCATTGTTTCATTTTGAAAATATAACATTTTCTTTTGTGAAACACAAGATGTTAATGAAGATGCTACAACCATTAACACAAAGAAAAATAGATAAATAGTTTTTTTCATATCTTTAAAAAATATTTACTTGGAGTTGATACATTTCAATGTCACGCTTTTTATGCCTTGCAACGGGTCTTTAGGATATTTGTTCTCTATCCTGAAATTGTATACGCCTTTTTCGCCGAGACTGATTTCACTCATTATAGGCAACTTGAATACGTAATGACCGTTTTTGTTGTCGGCTTTCCAGTTGCCGTCTTGGTCCTTGAGCATAAATTTGTAGTCTCTTGATCTTTGTCCTACGCCGTCTGGATTCTTGATTGTCAAGTTGAACAGCAAAGGACAGTCGCTTTGATGTGCTTCATAAACGTTAGGGTAGTTGTCGTTAACAGTCACTTCAATGACGACATCGTATTTTTGTGCTGATTTATTTACGCTGAAATCGCCTGTCAAATATTCAAAACGTTCCCATTCTTGATTTGGGAATTCTTTGTAAATCACAATGTTATCCTGTTTTTTTGAACATGATGCAAACAATAGTGATAATAATAACAAAATACTTGAAAATATGCGCATAGTACAATTTTTACAATCTACAAATATAAAACTTTTTTCTTTTTATTTGGCAATTGAATATGGTAATTTTTTATAATTTTGTTATCTCAAAAATAGTCGTTTATGATTGTAAAAAGAGTCAATTATTCATCTAGAAAATTTGTCATTATAGCGATATTTTCTATCGTGGTGTTGGTTCTTTTAGTCAAGTTGTTTTTTATCCAAGTCGTGAACCAGTCTTATAAACGTTCCTCGGATAACAACACGCTTCGTTATGTGACGCAGTATCCTGCTCGCGGTAAGATTTATGACAGAAATGGTAATTTGCTTGTATATAACGAAGCCATCTACGACCTTATGGTTATTCCTCGTCAGGTGAAAAAACTTGACACTCTCGCTTTTTGCTCTACGATGAATATCTCTCGTGAATATTTTAACGAAAGAATGGCAAAGGCGAGACGTTATTCTTCTTTCAGTCCTTCGGTGTTTATGGCGCAGATTACGAAAGAGGAATATGGCAAGATTGCCGAGAGTCTTTATCAATATTCGGGTTTTTATTTTCAGACGCGTTCGGTGAGAAATTATCCTTATCCGGTTGCTGCTCACACTTTGGGAAATATCGGCGAGGTCAATAAGAGAGAATTGGAAAGGGACTCTTATTACAAACTCGGAGATTATATTGGTAAGTCGGGAATTGAGTCGTTTTATGAGAAAGAACTTCGTGGCGAAAAAGGTCTGAAAATCATCGTCGTTGACGTGCATAATCGTGAGAAGGAGCGTTTTATGGATGGTGCTTTCGACACTCTTCCTGTCGCTGGCAAGGATATTTATCTTGGTCTTGATGCCGACCTTCAGTCTTATGGCGAGGCTCTCCTGAAAAATAAAACCGGTTCTATCGTGGCGATTGAACCTTCTACAGGTCAAGTGCTTGCGATGGTGACGAGTCCTTCCTACGACCCTAACGAACTCGTCGGAAGGGTGCGCGGCGAGAATTATTCCAAACTATTAAACGACACTCTGAAACCTCTCATCAACCGTGCTACGAGCGGCGTGTATCCTCCTGGTTCTACCTTCAAAATGGTGAATGGTCTGATAGTCCTGCAGAGCGGTGTAGTTACAAAGAATTCCGCATATCCGTGCTATGGTAAAGAAAGTCAGCCTATTCGTTGCACTCACTCTCACAGCAATCCGGTGACGCTTTACGATGCAATCGAGAACTCGTGTAATCCTTATTTCTGGGAGACATTCAGGGATATGTTCGCTTCTTCTCGTTTCTCTTCTTCAAAAGAAGCTTATCAATATTGGTATGATTTGGTGACGAGTTTTGGTTTAGGTTCTGCATTTAAAACAGATATCCCTTCAGAGAAATCGGGTAACATTCCAAAGAGTTCTTTGTATGATAAAATATATCGTGGCGTATGGAATGCATTGACGATAAGGTCGTTGAGCATTGGTCAGGGCGAGATTTTAGTCACGCCTTTGCAACTGGCGAATATGGCAGCTGCCATCGGAAATGAGGGTTATTATTATCCTCCGCATCTCATCAAGTCGTTCAGCGATGAAACGCCTGTTGATTCTAATTTTACGACAAAAAGAGTTATCGACATAAATCCAAAGCATTTCAAAGATGTGAAAGTGGGAATGTGCCGCGTTTTCGAAGGTGAAAGCGGAACAGCACGTTTCTCTGCCATCGACAGCATTCAAGTGGCTGGCAAGACTGGAACTGCCGAGAATCCGCATGGCGACGACCACTCTCTGTTTATGGGTTTCGCTCCTGCCGACAATCCTCAGATAGCAATCGCAGTGGTGGTTGAAAACGCAGGCTTCGGTTCGCAGTGGGCCGCCCCGATAGCAAGTCTCATGATAGAGAAATACTTGCGAGGTTATGTCAAAAATAAAAATAAGGAAAAAAGATTTTTAGAATAATTAAATAGGCGAAAGACAAAAGGCTAAAGGCGAAAGACTGTTGTCTGTTGACCGTTGACCGTTGTCTGCCGAAGGCAAAATATGACAACACGAAATAACATAGTAGGAAAGATTGACTGGTGGTTGCTGCTGATGTATCTCGCTTTAGTAATCATCGGCGTGTCAACGATTTACGCTGCTGCTTATAACGAGAATCATCCTAATATCTTCGATATGTCGCAGCATTATGGCAAGCAGGCTCTTTTCCTTGGCGTGAGTGTATTTATGGGTCTCATCATTATGCTCATCGACGCCAAGTTTTTCAATACTTTCGCTTACGTAATTTACGGATTGTCAATACTTACATTATTTTACGTGCTTGTCGCTGGTTCAACGATTGCGGGTTCTAAGTCATGGATTCAAATCGGTGGTTTCTCGTTCCAGCCTTCGGAATTCGCCAAATTCGGAACGGCATTGGCAGTAGCGCATTATCTTGGAGGCATCAACACCGACTTTTCAAAACTGAAGACACAGATGATAGCATACGCTATGGTGCTTTTCCCGATGATGCTCGTCTTGATGCAAGGCGACACTGGCTCTTCACTCGTTTTTCTGGTTTTCATACTAGTGTTCTATCGCGAAGGCATGTCGGGAAATATCTTGCTGATAGGATTGGCAGCAGTGGTCTTGTTTCTCTTAACTCTTTATTTTTCAAAATGGTATGTCATGATAGGACTGGCGGTCCTGTTCATAATACTTATGTTTTTCATTGAGAGGTCGAAGAAGAATATCTGGAAGATGATTGCTGTCTTTGCAGTGTCTGCGATGTTTGTCTTTTCCGTCGACTTCTTTTTCTATGAGGTTTTGAAACAACATCAAAGGAATCGTATCAATATTATATTAGGTATTGAAAAAGACACTCGTGGCGTTGGATACAACCTTCACCAGTCGAAGATTGCCATTGGCTCGGGTGGTTTTTCTGGCAAGGGTTATATGCAGGGCACGATGACGAAATATAACTTCGTTCCTGAACAACATACCGATTTCATTTTCTGTACGATAGGAGAGGAGTTTGGTTTCATCGGTTCTTTTCTTCTGTTGTCGCTTTATCTGGCTTTCCTGATAAGACTGATATTACTCGCAGAACGACAGCGTTCGCCTTTCAGCAGGATTTACGGTTACGCAATAGCGTCGATTATATTTTTCCACCTGATGGTAAACATCGGAATGACAATAGGATTGATGCCTGTCATCGGAATCCCACTGCCATTCCTCAGTTACGGAGGATCGAGTCTCCTTATGTTTAGCCTTATGTTTTTCGTCTTCTTGAAACAAGACGCTAATAAGATGAATATTTTATAGTCAACGGTCAACCGACAACGGACAACAGTCTTTGTCCATATGTAAACACAAGGTCTGTTGTCTGTTGACAGTTGTCTGTAGTCTTATATTCCCAAAGAGATTCCGAGTCCCATTGCAGTCTTGACTAAGTCGTTGTCCATTGTGACGAAGTTCATTTTTGCCACAGCGTCTTCCAATGGTACTGAAATGATGTTAGGATGACGGTATGCTACCATCTTTCCGTATTCTTGATTCAACACCATTTCGAATGCTTTCACGCCGAATTGTGATGCGAGGACTCTGTCGTAAGCGATTGGCACGCCGCCTCTTTGAAGGTGACCTAATGTAGTTTCACGCATATCGTGTTTGAATCCAGCGGCTTTCATCTGTTCGATGAATTTCTGTCCGGTGCCACCGAGTTTCACGTTTTCATAACCTACTTCTTTGCTTACTTCAAACACCTGTTGTCCGTCTTTAGGTTTTGCTCCTTCGGATATTACTACGACGGCGAAACCTCTGTCGTTGACGAATCTGCTTTCTAGTTTCTCTTTGACTTTCTCAATGTCGTAAGGGAATTCTGGAAGGAGGCAGACTTCTGCTCCGCCCGCCACTGCTGCGTTCAACGCAATCCATCCGGCGTCGCGACCCATCACTTCTAATACAAAGACGCGGTTGTGACTAGCCGCTGTCGTGACGAGTTTGTCGACCGACTCGGTGGCGATCTCGACAGCGGTCTGGAAACCGAATGTGCTGTCGGTCATAGATAAGTCGTTGTCTATAGTCTTAGGAACGCCGATGATGTTAAGTCCCTTGTCAAATAATTTCTTGGATATTCTTTGTGAACCATCACCGCCGATGTTGATGACACAGTCGATGCCCATATATTGCAGCTTCTTAATCATCTCGTCGGAACGGTCAACTGTGGTCCATGTGCCGTCGCTGTTCTTGACAGGCCATGTGAACGGGCCGCCTTTATTTGTTGTCTCTAAAATGGTGCCGCCTCTGAAATGTATGCCTCTGACGGTCTCAGGAGTGAGTCGAACGATTTCACTTGGTTCCCATAACACTCCGTTGAATGCCTGGATGCTGCCGAGGATTTCCCAGTCTTTTTCCTGTGAGGCTCTCTTGACGATGGCTCTGATTACGGCGTTCAAACCTGGACAGTCGCCGCCGCCTGTTAATACTAATGCACGTTTCATATTGATTGTTCTTTTATGTAGAGACGTCACCCCTGTGGCGTCTTTAAAAAAGAGACGCCACAAGGGGGGCGGCTCTTCATGTTTTTTTTTATTTTATATCTTATTTATATTTTAATTT
>JAZOSA010000051.1:0-1658 GCA_045656905.1 Bacteroidales bacterium | reverse complement strand
CGCTCCAAAAGGATGCCGCTGCAGTCCCTAACGCAATGGCGACAATAACATAAGCGCGTGCGACTTTACACAAAAAAAGACCAAGGAAAACTCCTCAGTCTTTTTTATATCTTGTTGTCTTGTGGACTTGTTGACCTTTAGTCTTATTTATTCGCTAGCGCTTTCACGACTGCTATCTCTCTCCATTTCTTTCTTGCCTCATCGGCTGGAATGCCGAAGTAAGTCATGCCTGGAGTTGTGTCTTTGTCGACACCAGAATAAGCGAGCACTGTTGTTCCTTCTGCGATGACGAGGTCTTTATTGACAGAACCCATTGCCCAGATAGAGACGTTGTCTTTCACTACTGTGACGCCGCCTACTGAAGCGTGAGCTCCAAGGAAACAGTGTTTGCCTAATTTTGCATCGTGGCCGATCTGGACGAAGTTGTCCATCTTGGTGCCTTTGCCGACGATAGTGTCGCTTGTGACGCCTATATCAACGCAGCAGCAAGCGCCTATTTCTACGTCATCTTCAATGATGACTCTGCCGCAAGACTCGAATTTTACGAATCCTTCTGGGCGACGTTGGAAATAACAAGCATCTCCGCCGATTACACTTCCACTTTGAATGATAACATTATCACCGATGATAACGTGGTTATAAATAGTAACGTTCGGGTGGATAATGCAATTCTTTCCAATTTTAACTCTGTCACCAACAAAAGTACCTGGCTCTATGATAGTGCCCTCGCCTATCTCAGCTTTAGGACCAATCATAGCTGTTGCAGGTTCAAATCTACGATAAGACAATATCAACTTGTTGAAAGCGTCTAAAGGACTATCGTGGATTATCAAAGCCTTGCCTTCCGGACATTCAACATCTTCGCTATTGATGATGATTGTTGTAGCCGCAGAACTTAAAGCTTTCTTGTAATATTTTGGGTGATCTACAAAAGTGATGTCGCCTGGTTCTACCTCGTGGATCTCATTAAGACCGGAGATCACAAAGTTTGGATCCCCGATCATTTTCTTTGCTCCAACATAGTCAGCGACGCACTTAAGAGTCGTATTTGGATTTATTTTCATTTAATTCAATTATTTTACACGTTCTGTGTATTCGCCTGTACGAGTATCTACTCTAATTTTATCGCCAGTGTTGATGAATAAAGGAACTCTAACTGTTGCGCCAGTTTCAACTGTAGCGTCTTTCATAGCGTTAGTTGCTGTGTTGCCTTTTTCGCCTGGTTCTGTATAAGTAACTTCCAAAACAGTCTTGATTGGCAATTCTGCGAAGAGAACTGTTTCTGTTGATGTATCGAATACAACTTCGCAAACGTCGCTTTCTTTGAGGAAGTCAACACCTGTGATTAATTCTCTGTTGAGAGGAATTTGTTCGTAGTCTTCTTGGTTCATGAAGATGAAATCATCACCTTCTTTGTAAAGATATTGATATTGACGGCGTTCAACGCGTACGTCTTCAAGTTTCTCACTAATGTCAAAACGATGTTCTAATGTACGACCGTCAACAATGCTCTTCAATGTTACACGCATGAATGTGTTACCTTTACCAGGTTTTACGTGTTGGAAATCAACGCAGAAATAAAGTTTTCCGTTGAAACGGATACATGTTCCTTTTTTAATGTCTTGTGAGTTAATCATATAATTTTAATTCTATAAGTT
>JAZOSA010000050.1:0-4997 GCA_045656905.1 Bacteroidales bacterium | reverse complement strand
GAGGCCTTTGACGAGGTTGAGACGAATCATTGTGACAGGCATTTCTGCTTTTGTCTCGAAGCGTGATGAGTAACCGCCACCACGGAAGTAACCGTAGTCAGCAGAGCACCATTCTGTGGCGTTCATCATTGCGTCTTGGTCGGCTTCTGTTACTTCCCACCATTGTTTCATAACGTTGTTGCCGTTTTCGTCTTTGCAAACGCCGGAAGCGTCAACGCAGCAAGCGCCAGAGTTGATGAGGTGGATGATACCGCCTGATTGTTGTGCAACGCCTTCGAGGTCGTAGCCTGTTGCGCCTTTCACAGCTTCAGGACTCCAGTAAGTACGGACGTCAGCGAACATCTGTGGACGGTTTGTCAACAGTTTCATGAATAACATTCCGATGCCGTTGAGGACGTCGTTTTCTGTTGCGAGGATATAAGGCTCACGTGCGCCGTTCCAGTCGAATGAAGAGTTAAGCATTGACTCAGCGAAGTCGCCGTTTGGATAGAAGTCGGTCCATTGACGTTGACCTTGGAAGCCAGCAGCGATGGCGTTGTGACCAACCATTTCTTCTTCGCAGCCTTCTGGGAGGTTAGGGTTGCCGTTCATCATGTCTTTGATGATGACCATCATCTTAACGACGAATTCCCACATCTCTTCTTTTTCAGCAGCAGTCTTCTTAAGATATTCTGGGTTTTTATCGAGACCTTCGATACATTTAGCTTTGGTCCAAGCGAGAGCTTTTTCGTATTCGTTTTTATCGTAGATTCCGTTAGTCATACGGCGGATGATTTCCACTTCGTCGACCGACTCGACACGCATTCCGAGATATTCTTCAATGAAGTTAGGGTCGATGATTGATCCGCCGATACCCATACAGATAGAACCGATTTGGAGGTATGACTTGCCACGCATTGAAGCAGCAGCGACGGCAGCGCGAGCGAAGCGTAAGAGTTTTTCTTGTACGTCAGCTGGGATTGTAGTGTCGTCAGCGTTTTGTACGTCATGACCATAGATGCCGAAAGCTGGGAGACCTTTTTGAGCATGTGTTGCGAGCACTGATGCGAGATAAACAGCACCTGGACGTTCTGTTCCGTTGAAGCCCCAGACGCCTTTGATTGTCATTGGGTCCATGTCCATTGTCTCAGCGCCGTAGCACCAGCAAGGAGTCACTGTCAATGTGATATCGACGCCTTCTTTTCTGAATTTGTCAGCACAAGCAGCAGCTTCTGCAACACGACCTATTGTAGTGTCAGCGATGACGACTTTAACAGGTTCGCCATTAGAATATTTCAAGTTATCTGTGAAAAGCTTAGCAGCAGCTTTTGCCATGTTCATTGTTTGATCTTCAAGAGATTCGCGAACTTTAAGAGCACCACGACGGCCGTCGATGGTTGGGCGGATTCCGATGACAGGATAATCGCCTATGAGTCTGTTTTTTGCCATATTTTTTGAGTTATTAAGTTTCTAAGTTACTAAGATACTGAGATGATGATATTAAGTCAGCATCTCTTATTAAGACATCTACAAAGATATGAAAATATGTTATGGTTATTTTAAAAAAAGGAAGAAAAAATAGTTAGGAGTTAGGAATTATGAGTTAGGAGTTTTTTGAATTGAAATTTGAAAACCGAAAATTTAAAAATAATATGTATATTGCAGTGTCTAAAATCTTGTGTTATGAAAAAGTATTTACTCATTATTATTGCCATCATGATTAGCATCAATGTCATGAATGCGCAGGTTGAGGTTATTGACAACAAAGGCAACCGTAACCAGACTTATCCTTTAGTGACAGAAGTAAATCCTACTATTGTTGAGATGCTCCGTCAGGTGGATACAATTAATTTATATAACACCATCGATTGGATGCAGCAATATGTCCGTGATGCGACAAAGCCGGAAGCTCTCATAACTCAGAATTATCTTCTTGACAGATTTGAAGAAATAGGTTTGGACACTTACATCCATAATCACACTGCGACTATCGGCGGAACCGACACTCTCAAAGCTGGCAATATCATAGCAGTGCAACTCGGAACGGAATTTCCAGATGAATATATCATCATCTCCTCCCACTACGACCATCCTGACGGTCCTGGCGCAGATGACAACGCTTCTGGAACTGCCGGTGTTCTGGAATGTGCCCGCATCTTGAGTCAGTATGAGTTTAAACGTAGCATACTTTACATTCCTTTTAATGGTGAGGAAAGATGGATGGTCGGAAGCTATCCTTTTGTGCAGAAATGCGCTCGTGAGAATATGAATATACTCGGCGTTTTCAACCTTGATATGATTGGTTTCTGGCCAGGTCCTGAGTACGGCGACATCACTATGTATTCCGGTTATTCTTATATTTCAGAACATCTATTCAAATATTATCAACATGTTGCCAATCTTTATATTCCTGAGATGCCGACATGTCGTTTTACCTATATGGATTCTTACGGCGGAGACCACATGCCTTTCAACATTTATGAATATCCTGCATTATATATCGGTGATATTGAATACAAAAGTAAAAACATACATTATCATCAGCGAACTGACACAATAGGCGCTGGAGTTAATTGCTTCGCATTGGCACAAGGTTTCGTAAAAGCCACAATAGCCGCAGCTGCCGAACTCGCCGACGGATGGCTTGCGCCACAAGACTTCAGTGCTGTAGTAAAAGACGGCAATGTATTCTTGAGTTGGGATGAAGCTCCAGAAACTGAATCGTACAGACTTTTCAAAGATGACGAACTTTTAGTAGAAACGACAAACAATTCTTTCGTTGACAAAGACTTCATCGACAACGAATGGCATCGTTATCATGTGAAAGGAGTTCTTGCCGATGGAAAAGAAAGCCCTGCCTCAAATCCAGATTCAGTATTCACCTTGCAGGAGCTTCAACTTCCTGTCTTTTATGACTTTAAAGATGATACAACAGAAGGTATATTCTTAAACAATAATAACTGGAGCATTAGTAATTACAACTCAGAAAACTGTTTGAAATCCGAGAGTTTTACCAACAACAACATCCTTCAAATTATAGAATCTCAATGGTTTTCAATTCCTGACAGCGTTAAAAATGTCACTCTTGGATTTAAAATCGTAATTGCTCATGATGTAAATTGGTTACACAACGGCAATGCATTTGTCGAAGTCACAACTGACAGAAAGACATGGCACAAATTGGCAATATTCAATAAAAGAGGAGAATGGAAAGAGGTTTTAGTTTCATTAAATGATTATATTGGACACGATTATATACAAGTTAGAATACGATATGAAAGCAGTGGTCAAGGCTACAGTTCAACTTTTAGTAAAATATTTTACATTGACGATTTATTCATCAACTTTGAATCTATTACCGATATAACCGAAATTCCGTCTCAAGAGAAATTCAATCTGTCAATTTCTCCTAATCCATCAGACGGCATTGTAAGAATCACTTCAGGATTGGAACAAGAATATAACATCTCAGTTTATAATATCCTTGGTGTAAAATTATTTTCAGACAATAACTTCTCTGATGGAACACTGGATTTGAATTTCCTTCCAAAAGGAACATACTTCATCTCTATAAATAATGGTGTTGATAGAATCTCAAAAAGGATTGTGGTGAGATAGAACTTTGAACTTTGAACTTTGAACTAAGAGCTAAGAACTTTTTACTGTCGGCTATCAGCTGTCAGTAGTCAGGGTTCAGAGTTCAGAGTTCAGAGTTCAACAGCCAATAGCCAACAGTCAATAGACAAAAATAATTTCCTTCTTATATAAAAGTCTTCGCTAAAAAGTTTATTTTTGCAGATAGAAAAAATTTTAACATAAAAATATAAAACAATGAGCGAAAATTTAGAAAGAGTACAATGTCTTATCCTCGGCTCAGGTCCTGCAGGATACACAACAGCGATTTATACATGTCGTGCTGACCTCAAAACTGTCATCTACGAAGGTCCTATCACAGGCGGTCAGTTGATGCAGACAACAGAAATCGAGAACTTCCCTGGTTACCCACAAGGCGTACACGGCGGACAAATGATGCAAGACATCCGTCAACAAGCTGAACGTTTCGGCGTTGAGTTCCGCATGGGTTCTATCATTGAAGTCGACACAACATCACGTCCTTTCAGAGTAAAATCAGACATGGGCGATGAATTGTTAGCAGACACTATCGTTGTTGCTACAGGCGCATCAGCACGTTGGTTAGGCGTTAAAGGCGAAGACCAATTCAAAGGCGGCGGCGTTTCAGCTTGCGCTACATGCGACGGTTTCTTCTTCAAAGGCAGAGACGTTGCTGTTGTTGGCGGCGGCGACACAGCTTGCGAAGACGCTACATACCTCTCACACCTCTGCAACAAAGTTTATTTGATTGTACGTCGTGACGTTCTCCGCGCTTCTAAAGCAATGCAACACAGAGTTCTCAACACTCCTAACATCGAAGTCCTTTGGAACACACAGACAAAAGAATTATTCGGCGAATCAGAAGGATTCATGGCAACATTACAAGGCGCAGTTGTCGTCAATAGCGTAACAAACGAAGAACGCACTCTCAACATCGACGGTTTCTTCGAAGCAATCGGCAACACACCTAACACAGCTATCTTCAGAGATAAACTCGAAATGGACGAAGCTGGTTACATCATCACAAAACCTAAATCAACAGCAACAAGCGTTCCTGGTATCTTCGCAGCAGGCGACTGCCAAGACAGATTGTTCCGTCAAGCTATCATCGCTGCTGGTTCAGGCGCAACAGCTGGTATGGAAGTTGAAAGATTCCTTATGGAAAATGCATAATATGACAACAGTCAACGGACAACGGTCACCAGACTTTGTCCTTGAATGATAAAAAACTCGTCTCTGAAATTTCAGAGAGGATTTTTTATTTCGTAGTCTAAGCTCAAGGCTCACAGCCCATAGCTCAAGGCTTATTCAATAATAGTCAACTCATCAATGATATTTTGAGCTTTACCGACTTTCTCGATGCACCATAAGAGGTAACGAGCATCCATACAGATTGTGCGTTGTAC
>JAZOSA010000049.1:0-5166 GCA_045656905.1 Bacteroidales bacterium | reverse complement strand
CCCCATGAGCCAGCTTCACGGCGGAAGCAGTTAGAGTAAGCCACGTTTCTCAAAGGAAGTTGGTTTTCTTGAACAATCTTATCGCGGAAGATATTTGTTACAGGCACCTCAGCTGTTGGGATGAGATACATATTATCCAATGGCACTGCATACATCTGAGCTTCTTTATCAGGAAGCTGACCTGTTGCGTATGCTGATGCTTCGTTGACGAGGATTGGAGGTTGTATTTCATAGTATCCTGCTGCTATTGCTTCATCGAGGAAGAAATTGATGAGAGCGCGTTGCAATCTTGCGCCTGCTCCTTTATAGAATGGGAAGCCTGCTCCTGTGACTTTGTTACCGAGTTCGAAGTCGGCGAGTTGGTATTTGTTGAGCAAATCCCAATGTGGAACTGCGCCTTCATAAAGCTTTGGCATTTCGCCTTCTTGGTTTACTATCAAGTTGGCGGCTGCTGTCTTGCCGCAAGGTACTTCGAGGTTTGGCGTATTAGGAATCTCGACGAGTTTGTTTTGAAGCTGTGTCTTGATTTCTTCTGCGCGTTCTGCGAGAACCTTAGTCTTCTCTTTAAGTTCTGTATTTCTTTGTTTGAGCGCGTTAGCTTCGTCAGCTTTGCCTTGTTTATAGAGTTCGCCGATTTTCTTAGCGAGCATATTGGCTTCTGCGAGAGCCTCGTCATTTTCTTGTTGTACTGCGCGACGTTCGTCGTCGAGTTGCAATACTTCGTCTAATAATTCAAAGCGAGTAAAATTCTTTATACTCAAGCGTTTGATAACTTCTTCTTTATGTTCTCTTATGTAAGATACTACTAACATGGTAATTTATATTTTGCTTACAAAGATAATAAAAAGACTAAAGGCGAAAGGCGAAAGGCGAAAGTTTTTTTTTGACACATATCATTGACACAGAACTCTAAACTTTACACTCTACACTCTCAACTCTACACTTTATCTGGGCGTTCCGCTTCGCGTCGGGCTTTCCGCTATATCTTTGCTCGCCATCATTTCCATCTCGCTCCCAAAAACCCGTTCTCGTCCCCAAATCCCGTTCCCATATCTCGTCCCCAATTTGCTCGCAAAGGATGCCGCTGCAATCCCTAACGCAACGGGCTGATATTTTTGCAATTAGACTTAGTAAAAATAAAATTAATAACATTCATTTTGAATGATGCTATTTTTCATATCCTTTTTTTGCGTTTAATAGTTTTGAATAATCTCCTAAATTATGATCTTTATAAACAATGTTTTTGTCTGGAGTAATAAGATAATAATAACCAAGATAAGGTATGCTGATACAAGTATTAAAACCCTTTGCTGAATACATAATGTCTTTTGAAGATGTTTTTTTAGCTATATTTTCCAACAAAGCTATATTGTCTGTTTTATAGTTTATTGCAAGTATTTCAATTCCCTCTTTTTCAAGTATCCTATATCCTAAAGAATCAATTTCGTTTTTATAATTAAGTAGGGTTTCTATGCAAGAAGGGCAATCTTTACACCATAGATTTAATAAGATCCAAGAGTTTTTGTCTTTAATGTATGTCGTGTCTCCATGTATAGAAACCAGAGGATAGTTTTTTATGGCATTATTGATTGTATCATTTGTAGAACCCCTCATGCTATAAGGCAAATTGTCTTCGTCATGAAATGAATAATCATAGTAAATAGATTTGCTGAAATCTAAAACTGACTCAAAAAATGATTGTTTGTCTTCAAATGATATGTCAGAAATGATATATGTTGTTTTTAGTTCAAAATCATTGTTTGTGATGTTTTTGATGAAAACACTATCAATATGATAATTGTGTACATTTACGTAGGAATAAACACTATACTGGATAGGGATGTCATATTTTGATGTTGTGTTGTTGTATATGTATCCAATAGGTGTTAAACTTGCAAACACCTTTGTTTTTTTACCATCAATAAATGTGTCAGTGACAGATTTGTGTATCAATTGGTTGCCGTAATAAAGATCTTTTTCTAATAGTTGGTGATAATAAGGCATTTCTCTTAAATATCCTTTAGCATGATTTTTCATATTCCAATAAGCCTTTTTACCATTACTGTTACATTTGTTTATACATGCTATTTCTCTGGTATTATGATCTATTAGAAAATAGTTTTCTTTATCAAATATCATTGTTTTTGTTGAATCAGAATTGATAACAGTGAAAGATGGATTTTTTTTATCGTAGCAATAAATAATATAAAACACCTCAGTTGGGTCTTCGATATCGTTAAAAAGCGAATGCTTGGTTAATTTTATACTCACATATTTATTGTCTTCAACAGCGTTTTTCGCACATTGAACATATTCTAAAGTGGTTTTTATATTGGATTTTGAACATCCTAAGCATAGTGCCACCATACTTAGGATGATTGCTTGAAATAATTTTTTCGTATACATGAGTTTTGTATTTAAACAAGCATTATTACTGCAACAACTATACAGATAATATGCAAGATGATTTTTTCATAGATTACGCTTTGTAAAATTCAGTTTCGCAAATTTAATTATTAAAATTCATAAAACCGTAATAAACATTACACTTTATTATAAAATTGTACAATTTACTTCCATGAATTCTAATAGGATTTTTTAAACCTCAAAACTTCAAAATCTAAGAAGTTTTTTTGAGATTCTGAAATTTTGAGATTCTGAAGTTCAAACAAAACAAAAAAAAAAAAATCCCGAATCATAATTGACTCGGGACTTTTTTTTCTGTTCGTTTTATCTGTAACGATTATTCTGCGATTTCAGCATCAACTGGGATAACTGAAACGTATGAACGATCGTCTCTTCTTCTACGGAATTCAACGATACCGTCTGTAAGAGCGTAAAGAGTATGATCTTTACCGCAACCTACGTTTTCACCTGGGTTGTGTTTTGTACCACGTTGACGGACGATAATGTTACCGGCGATAACAGCTTGACCACCGAAAACCTTTACGCCCAAACGTTTACTTTGGGATTCACGACCATTTGATGAACTACCAACACCTTTTTTATGTGCCATAATCTAAATTTTTTCGGGTTTGTTATTCTGAAATGTTTTCAATGATGATTCTTGTCAATTCTTGACGATGACCATTTAATGTTTGGTAACCTTTTCTTCTTTTCTTTTTGAAAACAAGAACTTTGTCACCTCTGAGATGCTCAACAATCTTAGCATCAACTTTAGCACCTTCGAGGACGGGGGTGCCTACCCTTGTGTTGCCTTCATTTTCGATCAACAACACCTTGTCGAAAGTGATTGTGCCTTCGACTTCACCATTCAAACGATTGCAATAGATTTTGTCACCTTTGCTTACTTTGAATTGTTGCCCTGCGATTTCTACAATTGCGTACATTCTTTAAATTTAAGTTGAAATTAATTTCTATTTTTTCGGACTGCAAAAGTACAATTTTTTTCAATACAAAAACATACAGATTAAAAATATTTTTTTGGGGCTAAGAACTAAGAACTAAGAGCCAAGAACTTTGAACTTTAAACTTTAAACTAAAGTTGTATATCAAAAAGTTCAAAAGCTAAAAGCCAAAAGCCTTAGTTCAATAGCCTTAGTTTTTTTTTCAAACACCTTATATATTATAAAACATTTTTATTACCTTTGCGGAATTGTAGAGATTTACAACTATTTTACATTAATCTCTACCTAATAATTTGCAAATTAAATTTTTAAACATCATACTATGATAGTATTCTTCGAAAACAAACAACGTAACATCATCGCTTTAGAAAGCCAAGAACGTTTATCTCAAGAATCAATTGCCAAACTCGTATGGTTGTTTGGCGAAGCAAAACAGATATTAACTCCTGCCATCGAAGGTTATTTCTTCGGTCCTCGCAAGGAAATGATCACTCCTTGGAGTACCAACGCTGTTGAAATAACACAAAACATGGGTATCAGCGGAATCACTCGCATCGAGGAATTCATTCCTGTCGCTGCCGACGACAACAGCTTCGACCCAATGCTTCAGGCAAAATATAACAACCTTGACCAAAACTTATTCTTCATCGACCGCAAGCCAGAACCAATCAAAAACATCGACGACATCGAGTCTTACAACATCCAAGAAGGTTTGGCATTAAGCGAAGAAGAAATATCATATCTCAAGAGCATCCGCGAAAAAATCGGACGTCCGCTCACCGACAGTGAAGTATACGGCTTCGCTCAAGTCAACTCAGAACACTGCCGTCATAAAATCTTCGGCGGTACTTTCATCATCGACGGCAAAGAAATGCCTGACACTCTCTTCGCCCTCATCAAGAAGACTTCAAAAGAAAATCCTAACAGATTAGTATCTGCATATAAAGACAATGTCGCTTTCATCTTAGGTCCTAAAGTTGAACAATTCGCTCCTAAGACTCAACATCAAGCCGACTTCTTCCAAGTCCAAGACATCGACACTGTCATCTCATTGAAAGCTGAGACACACAACTTCCCTACTACTGTAGAGCCTTTCAACGGCGCTGCAACAGGTGGCGGCGGTGAAATCCGCGACCGTCTCGCTGGCGGTAAAGGTAGTATTCCTTTGGCTGGCACTGCTGTCTATATGACATCATATCCTCGCACAGAAGGCACCCGCGAATGGGAAGAAGGTTTCGAAGAACGTAAATGGTTATATCAAGACCCAGCCGACATCCTCATCAAAGCTTCTAACGGCGCTTCTGACTTCGGTAACAAATTCGGTCAGCCATTAATCAATGGTAGTCTCCTCACCTTCGAACATCAAGAAGAAGGTAAAGAATTCGGTTTCGACAAAGTCATCATGCTCGCTGGCGGTATCGGCTTCGCAAGAAAAGAAGACAGCATCAAGGAAGACCCAGAACCAGGCGACCTCATCATCGTATTGGGCGGCGACAACTACCGCATCGGTATGGGCGGCGGCGCTGTATCAAGTGTCGACACAGGACAATTCAGCAACGCTATCGAGCTTAATGCCGTTCAACGCGCCAACCCAGAAATGCAAAAACGCGTCGCTAACGTAGTACGCGCCATGACAGAATGCGGCAACAACCCAATCCGTTCTATCCACGACCACGGTGCTGGCGGTCACCTCAACTGTCTCTCAGAACTCATCGACAAGAGCGGCGGCGTCATCAACGTTGGCAACTTACCTGTCGGCGACCCAACATTGGCTGACAAAGAAATCATCGGCAACGAG
>JAZOSA010000048.1:0-14678 GCA_045656905.1 Bacteroidales bacterium | reverse complement strand
ATCACTTCAATAGCTTTTGGATTCACTATATCGGCAGGCTTAGTCCCGGCAGAATGCACTTCTAAGTCACTATTAAACGATTGAAGAAATCCGTGTGCCATCTGACTACGGCAACTGTTACCTGTACACAAAATCAATACTCTCATAAATGCAATTAATTACTTATTCTTAGGAAAGAAAGGGCAACGTTTCTGAATACACTGATTGTTTTTAGTGAAATGCCTGCATACTATGGAAGATTTTTCCATAGAAACGCCAAAATTCGCTTCCACGAAATCAATGGCTGACAGAACAGACAAATAGGAATCGCGTTTGCAGCATCGTGGGCCGCCAATTTCTGCAATCTTATTGAGCGATGCTGCCGACATTTTATGCGACAATGCAAAAGGCTCTACTGTCAATGGCGTTGAGTGAGAAATTATAGAGACAAACATTCCGGAACTCAGTCCTGCGCCACATGCTCCCCAAAAGCCGCAAGCACCACCTGGAACCTGCTTGCCTCGTTTCATCATTTCTGTTAACGCATCAGAAAGCACGATGTCACCTCCTGCATTATGATAAGCCGTAAGCAAAGCAGCTCCCACCATCACATGATGTTCAGGACCATGCATGTGGCAGAACGGCATGTCCATCATCTTCTCCAAAATCTCTATCGGATTCTTAGACATTTCGGCATGGCAAAGTCTAAAAATAGCATCTATGCCATTGGTATGACATTCGTTACATACATAATGTCCTTGTTCGCAACAAGTATTGCTTTCTTCCTTCTTATGACAAATAGCACACTCCATAAGCGTTTCTTTTTCTAAATACTTCAATGGAGCACTGCATATCAAACATTCTTCTTTCATTGTTTTAATATATTTTATCTTGCAATTATATCACCGCCACCTTAATGACGCCATCTAATTTATTTTCGAAAATACGATACGCCTCCTCTATCTCATTTAATTTAAAACGATGTGTAATGAGCGGCGTGGTGTCAATCTTGCCTTCTTCTATCAATTTGAGGACTTCCTCGCAGTCGCAGCCGTCAACGCCGCCAGTCTTGAAAGTGAGGTTCTTGCCATACATTTCCGGCAAAGGAAGAATTTGCGCCTTGTCGTAAAGAGCAACCACCGTTACAATGGCATTCGGACGAGCGCATTCCCATGCGAGACGGAAAGTGTCGTCAGCTCCAGCCACTTCAAGTACACGGTCGGCACCATTATGGTCGCTGTTATTCAATACGAAATCCTTACATTCATCTGGAGTCGTCAGTAAAACTTCTGGATAATGTTCCTGAACAAATCGTCTTCTTTCTTCAGATTTCTCACAAACTATGATGCGTTTCGGTTGCTTCAGCATCACGCATAACAAGGTGCAGATTCCTGTCGGTCCCGCTCCTATTATCAAGACTGTGTCGTCTTTAGTTATATCAGAAATACGTGCCGCCCAGAATCCTGTAGCCAAGACGTCACCGACAAACAAGGCTTGCTCATCCGTCACGCTATCAGGGATTCGGTTCAGACCTTGATTTGCCAATGGAACGCGCACATATTCCGTCTGTCCTCCATCGATGCGGCATCCTAAAGCCCATCCGCCATCAGGATTGGTGCAGTTGTTCACATAGCCGTTCTTGCAGAAGAAACACTCTCCGCAGTAAGTCTCAACATTGACAGTCACGCGCTCGCCTGGTTTTACATCAGTTACCTCCGCTCCTACTTCTTCCACCACGCCTACCATCTCATGGCCGACGGTTATTCCCGGCACCGCACGAGGCACGCTTCCGTGTTTTATATGAATATCGCTGGAACAGATGCTGCTCATCGTCACACGAACAATGGCATCAGTCGGTTCTATCAATACAGGCTTCGGTTTCTCCACCAAAGCGAACTTTCCTTTTTCAATATATGAGTATGCTAGCATAATCTTATTCTTTTTATATCATCAATCTTATCATTCCCTCAGCCTTGACAAACATCTCCGGATAACGACAAATCACGGCATAAACCTGATTTGACGTTACTGGTTGCCCGTCCTTGCGGATATGCAGTCGCTTGCTGTTTATCATCTCGGCTATCTGCTCCGTCCGCATCCCATGGTTCTGACTTGCAAGGCAATACAATATGGCTTCTTCGATTTTCATATTACTTACATAATTATGCAAATCTATTGAAAATTCCAGATAGAAACGACATTTGATTATCTACTTTTTTAAAAAAACTTCACATTTTCTCTTCCTATTTACATAATATTTTCCTTAACTTTGAACTCTCAACTTTTAATAAAAAAACATCATGAACAAACAAGAATACAAGCAAGCCAACATCGATTGGCTGAAGGCAAAAGCTCAGGAAGAAGGCGTCAAGGCTCTTCCTAAAGGCATCTATTACAAGGTGATAAGCGAAGGCAAAAACGACGGCATCCATCCTACTCCTCGCAGCGTCGTCACCGCACATTACACCGGCTGGACCATCGACGGCAAGGTGTTCGACAGCAGCCGCGACGAAAACGTGCCAATCGCTTTCCGCTTGAGCGACTTAATTGAAGGTTGGATTATCGCAATGCAGCAGATGTGCATCGGCGACAAATGGGAAATCTATCTCCCAGCCGAAATGGCTTACGGAAACTACTCGCAACCTGGCATCCCTGGCGGTTCAACGCTGATATTCGAAATCGAATTGTTCGGAATTGCATAAAACTGCTAACTGCTGATAGCTAACAGCTTAGCTTATTTGGGCGTTCCGGCAAAGCCGTCGGGCTTTCCGCTATATCTTTGCTCGCTCCGCTCGCAAAGGATGCCGCTCCAATCCCTAACGCAACCCGATAAAAAATATGTATCAACTCAAAACTCCAATATTCGCCATCAACAGACTGCGCTTTGGCACCGACGGACATGGAATAACCACCTTGGTGACTTTCATGAAATGTCCGCTAAAGTGCAAGTATTGCCTGAACCCTCAATGCCACGAACCGATATTTGAAAACGAGGGAATGAGATTGCGCAAAGGCATCAAAATGCTGACACCGCAAGAGCTTTACGATATTGTCAAAATCGACGACATCTACTTCCAAGCAACAGGCGGCGGCATTTGCTTCGGCGGCGGAGAACCTACATTATATCCCGAATTCATAAACGAATTCAAAAAACTATGCGGCGACAAATGGAAGATAACTCTCGAAACATGCCTGTGTAGCTCTCATAAAAGTATTGAAAAACTAAATATGGTCGTTGACCATTGGATCGTCGATGTAAAATCCATGAATCCAAACATTTACAAGAAATACACAGAAATGGAATCTGACATCAGAAAACAACTCTGGACTTTGAAAGTTCTCGTGCCGGATGAATGCGTGACAATAAAGGTGCCTGTCATTCCAGAATATAACGACGAAACCAGCGTTGATGCTGACATTGAGGAAATAAAAGACATATACGATTTCCCTAATGTGGTGAAAACATATTACAAAAAACTATAAATATTGAAATCATGAACAGAGGAAAAGAAATTTGCGAAAAACTAAAAGCTATCAGAAAAAACATAGCTGAAAGATACGGAATCGCCTATGAACCAGCGGAATGCAATCATCAAGGCGACTGCGCTGGCACTTGTCCTCAATGCGATGCAGAACTGAAAGGCCTTCAACTGCAGTTAGAAAAACGCGGCATACACATTATCGACTCTATGTTTAAAATCGAACCTCCTAAATCTACATTTATAACATTTAAAAAAAACATAGACAGACTACAAGGGTTTGTATGTCCATCGCCAGGTTCAAACAATACTTTTTCTGACGATGACGATGACGACGACTGCCTGCCAGGCAGAGTTGTTGATGATGAACCATTTGAAGATGAACCTGAAACTGTAACATTCAGAAAAAAACGTGTGTTATACAAAGAATGTCAGATTGCTGGCATCACTTTCCACGACTTGACAGATATATGGGACGAACTTGAAGAAGGCACGAAACTCGCTTTGGTCCGTCATAAAGACAATAAATACGACAAATACGCTGTCGCCGTAGCACTCGCTGGCGACTATGACGGAGACCCAGATAATTTCGACTTTGACTTCATTCTCGGCTATGTCCCAAAAACCGAAAACAAAGAAATCGCCACTATGATGGATATGGGCTGGGACGAAGTCTTTGAATGTGAAGTAAGTCGTATCGTAGGGAATAATCCTTACAGAGGCAGAATTGATATCAGCATCTATATCGTAAGCAAAAACGAAGAAATTTCAAGAAACGACAACTCTATTCGTGCTATTAAACTTAATGACGATGAATATAAAAAAACGACGGACGACATAAAGACAAAAGGCTACACATATTTCCGTTGGGGAGGTTTCCCTCCTTGGGAAAACAACCTTCCAGAAAAAGGCGAAAAAATAGTTTTAATGCATAAAGAGCAAAACAACACGACTTTATATCTTATGCATTGCATCGCCGACAACGATAATGACGCAGCTTACTTCACTCAAGACAAAAATGGAAATACCGACGACTGCAACTATTATGTATTCACAAATGTTAAAGGACCACTAAGCATTTCCAACGATGAATTATACTTTATGCTTCAAGAAAGCATAAATTCTGGCAACGACAATAATCCTGAAAAGTTTTTAAGCGAATACGCTTCAACACGACTAAAGGAAATAATAGGAATAGAGTAAGCACAAACAAAAAATCGCTGGTCATGTTAATCATTTCCAGCGATTTTACTTTTATCTGCTAAGTGCTTTCTTCACATGTTTGTCTTTTGCCTGCACTTCTTTATCCAGCATATACAGCGGACTGTACTTGCCATAAGGCAAATCGTCAAACACATAATGATTAGCATAACGTGCCGCTTCAATATGCTCTGTCATCGCGACATCAACCGCCGTCGCGATAGCATCAACTAACACACCAAGAAGTCCGCCTGTACCAGAGTTTTTCATAAGGTCTAGTCTTAAGTCGCAAGACCTTTCAAACAAAATCTCGTTTGTCGTCGTCGACTTCATCATATAATTTACTTTGGTATGAATAATCCAGCCTTCTTTTGCCCAATTCTCTATTGTCGCAAATATAACTGCATCGACACCAAAATATTCCTTGAACTTACCCAATGATGAATTAATGAAATATTCAGCATCGTATGCGCTTTCATTTCTTAACACGTCCATCGCAATAAGAGGAGAAATGACATAATAACCAGCTTCCGCTATATTACGACTGACCGAAGTGTAAAGCAAGTCCTTTGCCTCAACATTGCTAGTGTTATTAATCGGAGGCATCACCAAGATTGAAACAGGTTTTTCTTCATACAACTTAGCGTAAACCTCGCCTCTAGTGAGATTTGAAGAAGTGGTACATGATGTCTGAACCAACATCAGCATACCTATTACAAAAACATACCAATATCTTTTCATATCAATCCTCCTCATTATCTCTAGTTATACGTTTGATGACCGGTTCCAAAAAATGACGTGCTTCTGGATACAACGCAATCTCTTTCTCAATCATTTGCTTTCCATATTCAAGGAACACAATACCTTCCATCATTTTCTTCTGTGACTTTGTTGCATTCTCATTAAAATATGCTTCATTCTCTGGATTTAAAAGAATATAACCAAACTCAGCACAGATTCCCGGAGGTATCATTTTCTCATCAGCTTTACATTTGACAATGATTTCCTGATATGTCTCAATCAACTTGCAAATACTTTCAGGAGACTGATACTTATAATAGTTATAAGCAGACTTCTCATATTTGGTAACATTATCAGATACAGGTCCCCAGTAATACATATTACTAGTCGTTGTACATGATGAAAACATCATGACTGCAAAAAATGTAATCGCTAATAATTTTATAAGTTTCATAACTCTATAACCTTGCTTTCTCCTGTAGAAACAAACACTTTGTGTGTATAGACTTCTTCGCCATCATGTGTGACTTTCACTTCGTGTGTTCCTGGAGTAATTACGATTGTATTTTCATATGTTTTTTCAATATTTCTGTCTTTACGATAAGCTTTCAACTTAACAGTCTCAACATTATATTGCTGATCATTATCAATAGTTACAACTATATTTTGTCTTTTATCTGTAACAAATGATATGCTTGCTTCATCCTCAAGACCAGTTACAATTGTATAAGAACCAAGTCCACAACTTGCCATGAACATAGTCAAAAGTGTTATTAACAAAATCTTTTTCATAGTTCTATTAGTCGTTTAAGATATAATAATCAGTTAATTGTTCTGGGTTGATGTCTTCACCTTCGTAAGTGCAGAATGAAATTTCTGTCTCTGGAGTGTCTCCTACTGACATTGCAACTGTTACTGCACCGATTTTCTTACCAGGCAATTCAACATCCATACCTGTCTGAGGATTTTTAACAGTTTTACCTCTTAGATAAACATTGAAAACATCGCCTGCAGCCAATCCTTGTGACGCGCCACCTGAGATGATATAGCTGCCATCTTCAACAGAAAGTATGTATGATCTCCATGGTTTGTCAGTACACTTATTGATAATATTATCAACGAGTTGTGAAATTGCTGCAGAGATTGCCTTATCGCTTAATGTTGCATCGAAACCAGCTTGGCCGCCGAGACCCAAAACTTCTTTTGTCGATGTTTCAGCCATACCTTTAGCTTCATCGGAATAGATAATCAAACCTGTATAAGCATCAACGATACGGATGCTAACGCCTGCTTCTACAGTTTGAACCTTTGTATTGCTGAAAACCTTTTGCTGACCTTCATTTTTTCTGCCGAATTCAGTGATTGAGCCAAGTATGATATAGTCAGCACCGATTTTCTGCATATTCTCTCCAGATTCTTGCACCAAAAGATCCAGGTCACTTCTTTCCAAAAGGATGAATTTTCCTGACTGTGCTAATTTTGCAGAAAGAATATCCAAGGCTTGTTTTCCCATTGGATCATTTTCCTTATCGTAGAAAATTCCTTTTCCATACTGTGTTTCATTGGAGAATCTTCCAATAGCGACCTTTCGCTTGATAGTCTTTTCAGTTTGAGCAAATGCTGTTGTTGCAACTGCAAATGCAACAAATAACAATAATAGTTTTTTCATAGTTTTTTAATAAAGTTAGTAAATTATTCTGTTACGACATTCTCTTCAACGACGACTTCTTCAACAGCGATTGTATCATTAACTACTGACAATGTGTCTGTTACAACTGTTTCAACTTTATTATATCGAGGTAGTGGAGAATTCAATTTAGGACTTACACGTGTCAAGATGTTACCCAACCATAAACCTGCAACTACAGCGATGAGCAACAACACTGTAAGACCCCATTTTTGCCATGACTTCATACCTTTTTTAGCAAATGGATCGTCGAGTTTCATTTTTGGATATTTTGCTATTTCTGTCAATGTTTCACCGAAAGGAATGCTAATCTTTGAGTTAGCGTTGACAGCCCATCCGTTAGCATTCAATAATGGAGCGATGTTTCTGCGACGTAACTTCATCCATGCCATCACCATTGCAGGACCTGAGATGACCAATATAATACCAACGAACAACATGATGAGTTGCCACCAAGTAAGAGCGAACAAACCTTTGAAGATACTTGCCAAGGCTGTACCAATCATACCGACTGCCATACCTATTGCAGCGAATATACCAGCGAACTTAGCGATGTCGAATGGAGGTGCTGCAGCGGCTGCCTTAGCTTCTTCTGCTGTCTTTGTTGGAGCAGCGTTGATGTTAGCTGTAGCGTTTGCCATCATCTTAGCGTCTTTATCAGCAGCGCTCTTATTGATAAGGTTTTCTATCGCTGTTGACATTCTGCGATAAGGTGACCAGAACGACTGTGAGATATTTATAGGATTGTCAATAATCTTTGTAATGACAGCATCCCATTCCAAACCATTGTTATCGTAGAAGATACCATTTTTACCAACTGCCAAAGCGCCGATATCGCCTACAGTAACAGCAGCGACTATCTGCAACTTAGCAGCTTGTGTCTTTGTTGTGCAATCGCAATATACGAGATACATGCCGCTAGCACCTGCAGCTGCACTATGTTTGCCAGTATCAGCGACTTTCATACAGAATTTACAAGCTCTCTGGTCAACGATGAGTGTTCCGCATTGGAAGATAGCTTTTAAATTTTTATCTTTATCATAGAAATCGTTGAATGTAACGAAGTTCTTGAGGAGTTGATAGAAATCACGGAAGATATGAAGGAATTTATCAACCATTTCTATGTTGTCTGATTCTTCTTTAAGAGCAGCGTCTTGTGCCACCAAATCAAGAAGAGCAGCTTTCTTATCCTGAGCGATGAAGTTTTTAACAGCGTCTAAACCAAGACCTTCAACAGCAGCGCCAGCTTTAGCGTTTTTCCAAGCCTGATAAGCAGCAAACTTCTCTCCTATCGCATTCCAGTCTTCTTCTGTGATAACACTCTTTGAAGAATCTATAGCAACAGATTTAACGACACTGAAGTTTTTGTCCCAAGCTGGATTTATAGCAGCGTTGACATCAATCTCTGATTTTCCTGTGATATGTGTCAAAGGATAAGCTGCGATTTCATCGTTTTTAGTTGAAAGGTTCTCTGCGCTGATAGCATCGATTCTTGAAGTCTGGATATCAAGAGATGCCATGCTGTTTGGAGAAAATGCTGCGAGTTTTGAACGCATGAAAAAGTCTTTAACCTTAGTATCCAATGCGCTATAAGCAGCGATAAGAGCATCTGTCTTGTCACCGTAAGGTGCTTCAACGACAGCGTCGTTCCATGCTACATAATCATTAAGGTTTTTATAGAAAGCTTCTATTTGGTCAGCGCCGATGCCTTGAGCACCACTTCTGTCAGCAACGCCGCCAACTGTTGCCAAAGCTGCTGCTATCGTAGCCTTCAATTCAGCGTCATCTGATGAAGCCTCTGTTATGATACCGTCGCCATTGAAACGAGTCTTAGCGAAAATAGCTGTTATGTCAGCAGTGTCTGCCAATGAAATGACTGTTCCTTCTTTACCTAAATTTTCAAGAATCTGTTTTGCTGAAGAATAAAGTTTCTTGCCGTTGGCGTCGTCGGTATTAATTTCATTAATATCAATTGAATCTGCACCTTTTAATATAAGGTCTTTGTCTTTTAACACTGAAGTAATCCACTGAGAGACGCTGATGACATCATTGATACGAAGTTTTCCGTCGCCATCGCAGTCCATATATTTAAGACTCTTGTCGTCAATTTCAAGACCTGTGGTTGGACAAGAAAGGACTGTCCACATCTTTGGGTCCAATTCATCGAGATGAGCGATATCTTCACCTGAGTTTATTCTAACACGTGCTGAACCTCCTACATTAACGAAGTTCCATTTATATTTTTTCTCTTTAAGTGTATTAATGAATGACATAATGTATTATTTTAAATTATTTCCTCGCAAATATAAATAAAAAAACAACGAATTAAAAGAGAAAAATAATTAAAAATAATTAACATTTAAGACACAGCAAATGACATTCAAATCATCTTCTGCCTTTTGATAAGATAAGATGTAAGTATTTGATTATAAGACTTATTTATATCAGCTTCAACATAGTCTATCTGATATTGATAGCATTGTTGCAAAAGCTCTTTTTTCTTCTCCGTCATAATTTTTTCATAAAATCCTTTAACATCCGACGGATTGAGTTTCAACACATCTTCTGTTTCCATATCTATGAAACGATGCGGACGGTTTTCGTATTCCAGTTTTTGTTCATGGAGCGAATCGAAGACGTGAAAAATAACGACCTCGTGTTTATTATAACGAAGATGTTTCAAAGCAGCGAACAGTTCGTCCATAGAATCAAGATTATCAAGCATATCGCTGAAGATAACAACGAGGCTTCTTTTGTGAGTCATCTCTGCTATCTTGTGCAGCGACTGAATGGCATTTGTTGAAGTCTTTTGCGACTTATCGTATGGCGACATCAGCTTTTCCAGTTCCGCATACACCATATTAATATGTGACCTTGACAGTTTTGCGTCTGTATACAAATCAATATCGGTGTTAAACGTAGAAAGACCTACAGCATCACGCTGACGACGCATCAATTCGATGAGAGCCGCGCTGCTATAAACGGAATACCATAATTTATTAGGATGTTCGAAATCAAGTTTATTTCGTACCGGGAAGTACATGCTTGAACTCTTGTCGATGACGATATGACAACGAAGATTGGTTTCTTCTTCGTAGCGTTTCACAAAAAGTTTTTCGGTTCTTGCGTAAAGTTTCCAGTCGATATTTCTGGTTGGTTCTCCTGAGTTATAGAGACGATGCTCAGCAAACTCCACTGAGAAGCCGTGGAACGGACTTTTATGGAGACCTGTTATAAAGCCTTCCACTATTTGCCGCGCTAAGAATTCAAGGCTTCCCAGTTGAGCAATATTGCTGACATCTATTGGCATTTATATTAGATAAGTTTCTTCAATTTGTCTTCGAAAACTTGTTTTGCTGCGCCACCAACGTTTTTGTCAACTACTTGACCGCCTTTGAAATAAAGAACTGTAGGAACGTTCATGATGCGGAATTTTGCTGCTAAGCCTTGGCATTCGTCGATGTCTGCTTTGAAAACTTTAGCTTTGCCTGCATATTCTTCTGCTAATTGATCCATATAAGGAGCGATCATATTGCAAGGGCCGCACCATGCTGCGCCGAAATCAACCATAACTGGAACTTCGCTTTGTAATACTTCTACTTCGAAAGTAGCGTCTGTAATGTGATTTGCCATAATTATAATTTATTTAAAAGTTAATACTGAAATTATTTTTTGCAAATATAATAAAAGACAACAGACAACAGACAACAGACAACAGATTTTTTTTGTCATGAGTTGACCTATCTTAATTTATATATTTCTATTTCTTCAAATCGTATGTCACGTAATCTACATCTCTTAAAAGTTCAAAGATTTCCGCAGCGTTAACGCCTCCTTTTGACGGATGCATCACGCACGATATATTTTTAACCCTGTCAATGAAATATATTGAATAATGCTGTTTGCCTTTATGCTCCTTTATTATATTGATAAACTGCTGTGCGTTTTCCTTATCCAAAGCGTCTGTATAAACAGTGAACCTCACTTCCCTATTGGTATTATCCATGATGGATTCAAGAAGTTCTATCTTTGTTATTCTCAACTCTTTAGGTTTTGGTGCATTAGGGTCGACCTTACCCAAATCCTCCTCTTTGACCTTTACGAATCTCTCTTTCACAATACCTGTAACGAGCAGTTGAGTGCCAGGAACCATAAGATGATTCATCTTCATAAAGTTTTCTTTAAAGAGCATAAACTCAAAACTTCCGCTCTGGTCTTCAATACGATACCTGCCGTATTCTGTTCCTGTTTTTGATGTGAACCTTTCTGCCGACGCCACCAATCCTGCCATCGTAAATGTTGTATCGACACGACTTGTCTCTATCGCCGCCTTGACATTTTCAAGTTTAATATTAGCGAAATATTTTATCGTATCTCTATACATATCAAGAGGATGCGCACTCATATAGAAACCGACGAGTTCTTTCTCCATCTCGAGTTCCTTGACCTTTGACCAAGGTTCGCATTCTGGATATGGAATGACAAATGTGTCATCGTTATCTTCCGCACTATCAGCGAACAAGTCAAACTGAGCGTTATTTTTTCTATCGAGATATGCTGCTACTGATTTTATCGCTTTCTCTACGAATGTCGTCTTGTCGCCTTCTGGAATGTAATAGAACATCGCTCTGTGCATTCCTTCAAAACTGTCGAAAACGCCGACGCCAGCGAGAGCTTCAATTGATTTTCTATTGACGCCTTTGCCATTGACTCTCATAATGAAATCAGCGAAATCCTTGAACGGACCGTTGGCATTTCTTTCATCAATGATAGATTGGATGACAATCTCACCAATAGACTTAACCGCGCCCATGCCGAAGCAAATCTGACCTTTTTTATTGACGGTAAACTTATATTCCGACTCATTGATATTAGGTCCAAGCACGTCAATCTTCATGCGGCGACATTCTTCAATCATGAAGACGACTTCCTTACTATCTCTGATACAGCTATTTAACACAGCTGCCATGAACTCAGCAGGATAATGCGCCTTGAGATATGCAGTCTGATATGCGACCCATGAATAACAAGTAGCGTGCGATTTGTTGAAAGCGTAAGAAGCAAATTTCTCCCAGTCCTTCCAGATGTTTTCCAATATCTTAGGGTCGTGACCGTTAGCCTCGCCTTGCGACATAAACTTACCTTTCAGTTCGTTCATCTTTTCTATCAGCTTCTTACCCATCGCCTTACGCAAGGTGTCAGACTCACCACGGGTGAAGTTTGCAAGCTGACGCGAC
This sequence comes from Bacteroidales bacterium, assembly GCA_045656905.1. Taxonomy (GTDB): domain Bacteria; phylum Bacteroidota; class Bacteroidia; order Bacteroidales; family F082; genus Limimorpha. The sequence continues at coordinate 2,355 of JAZOSA010000048.1, read as the reverse complement.
AGAAGCATGACCTGCTCTTGATAAACAGTAACGCCGTAAGTATCTTTGAGATACTTCTCCATGATAGGAATCGGATAACTGATAGGCTCTCTTCCAGTCTTACGCGCGATGAATGTAGGGATATAATCCATAGGACCTGGACGATACAAGGCATTCATAGCGATAAGATCTTCAAAGACAGTAGGTTTCAATTCACGTAAATACTTCTGCATACCAGGAGATTCGAACTGGAACGTACCGATGGTGTTACCAGAACTATATAATTTATATGTCTCTTCGTCGTCAATTGGAATATTGTCAATGTCAACATCAATACCTCTGGTTTTCTTGATGTTAGCCAGAGCGTCTTTAATCTGGGTCAAAGTCTTGAGACCCAAGAAGTCCATCTTGATAAGACCGACAGTCTCAACAACGTGACCGTCATATTGAGTAACAAGAACGTCTTCTTTTGTGTCCTTATCCTTGATTGTACAAAGAGGCGCGTAATTTGTTAAATCCGAAGCGCCGATGATAACGCCGCAGGCATGGATACCAATCTGACGGTTAGTCTCTTCCAACTGCTGCGCATAAGTCAACATTGACGAGATGTTTTCATCGTTGCCTTCCACCAAAGCCTTCATCTCGGGAACATATTTGAAACAGTTCTTGAGGTTGACCTTCGGTGTCTTTCCTTTTTCATCTTTGATGCTATCAGGGAACTTATCAGGAACGAATCCCTTGATTTCGTTCACTTTAGGAATTGGCACTTTCTGCACACGACCTACGTCAGCGATAGACGATTTCGTAGCCATCGTGCCGTATGTGATGATATGAGCGACCTTTTCCTTACCATATTTATTTGTGACCCAATCCAAAACCTTACCGCGACCGTCATCGTCGAAATCGACGTCAATATCGGGAAGTGATATACGGTCAGGGTTAAGGAAACGTTCAAAAAGAAGGTCATATTTCAGAGGGTCGACATCAGTGATTTTCAAGCAATAAGCCACCACAGAACCAGCAGCGGAACCACGGCCAGGACCAACGGAAACGCCCAGTTCCTCACGAGCTCCGCGGATATAATCCTGAACAATCAAGAAATAACCAGGGAAACCCATAGTCTTCATGATATGAAGTTCAAATACAATACGTTCTCTCTGTTCGTCAGTGAGTTCCTTGCCATAACGACGTTCTGCACCTTCCCATGCTAGTTTTGCAAGATAATCAGCTTCAAGTTTGATACGATATAATCTTTCGTAGCCACCTAACTTCTTGATTTTCTTCTCTGCTTCTTCCCTGCTCATCACTTCTTCGCCGAGTTCGTTACGAGTGAATTCATTGAACAAATCCTCTTCGGTGAACTTCTGACGATATTCCTCTTCAGTGCCGAAGTCTGTCGGGATATCGAAGACAGGCATAATCGGGTCAGAGTCGATGGAATAAGCCTCGACCTTATCCACGATTTCCTTTGTGTTTTCCAGAGCTTCAGGAAGGTCAGCGAAAGCCTCGCCCATCTCCTGCGGACTCTTAAGCCACTCTTGCTTAGTGTAATGCATTCTGTCTGGGTCATCGAAGTCACGTCCGGTGCTCATACAAATCAGACGGTCGTGAGCCTCACTATGTTCCTCTTCCACGAAGTGAACGTCATTAGTGGCTATTATCTTGGTATTTGTCTTCCTTGCCAGTTCAATCAGAACCTTATTCACTTCCTGCTGACGGTCGAAAGTAGTTTTATCAGCATTAGGTTTGTCAGTCTTATGACGTTGAAGCTCAATATAGAAGTCATCGCCAAAGAGATTCTTAAACCAATGCAACGACTTCTCAGCACCTTCGATGTCGCCGTTCATAATTTTCTGAGGAAGCTCGCCGCCGAGACAAGCCGATGTCACGATAAGACCTTCGTGATATTGCTCAAGAAGCGAGTGGTCGATACGAGGATTGTAGTAATAACCATCCACGTAAGCTATTGATGATAATTTACATAAGCTCTTATAACCCTGCTTGTTTTTCGCCAAAATAATAAGGTGATAACCCCTATCTGCGCGGCCGTCGCGTTTGTCGATACTAACCGGAGCGCAGTAAGCCTCCATGCCGAAGATAGGCTTGAACATCTTTTTCTTGAGGAGGTCAATCTCTACAGTAGCGTCATCTTTCTGAGCATCAGTAGATTTCTCATCTTTAAGGATTTTCTCCTGTTCCTTAATCTTATCCTTTATCTTACCGTTATATTTATTAGAAGAATCGGCAAACTCCTTGATACCAAACATATTACCATGGTCGGTAAGAGCCATTGAGTACATGCCGTTCTTGGTACATTTGTCGATAAGGTCACCCACTTTAGACATACCGTCCAGAATTGAGAAATGCGAGTGGACG
>JAZOSA010000047.1:0-29394 GCA_045656905.1 Bacteroidales bacterium | reverse complement strand
TGGAATTCTCGCGCGTGTTCGCTTTGTCGGGAGTGTTCTCTCCATTCATCGCTGCATGGCTTCCAAATATAATATTCTCGATAATAGGAATTTATTTCTTGGTGAAAGCACCGAAATAGTGATGAACTAAGAGCTAAGAACCAAGAACCAAGAACCAAGAACTTTTGTCACTGCTTAGTTCAACAGCCAATAGCCAACAGCCTTAGTTTGATAGTCTTATCATTTGTTTTTATTCGCTTTTCTTAGTTTCGTCAATCCGCTTTTGTTGCCAGCCACATATTTTTTAGGAGGTTCACCTGGCATTCTGACTTGAATAAGGTCTGTTATTATCAGCGGATTGTTTAAGATGAATTGTGTCGTTGTGAAAGTGTCTCCTATTTCCAGTTTGCAATATTGAGCATCTTTGACGAGGAATCTGTCGTTTCCGAGGAATTCAGCTACGCAAGAGCGGTTTGGGTTCCATTCAAATAAGACAGAGTCACCTTTTATAAGGTTTTTGGAATATATTATTTCTTCAGAAATGAAGCCAGATTCGCTTTTGTCGTTCATACAGAAAGCGTTCCATCCGGAATAACCGAGATAGCGAGCGAGGAGTGACAGAGAAGATAGACTGATGTCTTTGTCGTATTTGATATAGCCGAACAAGCGCTTTAAAGTTGTTGCGCTCATAGTGTTGCATTTCAGTTTATCTCTAATATCGTCACTTAAATCGGAGAAATCGGCTGGAGTTTCCATGTCGCGACCGAATTGAGTCTTCAACATTTGCCTTAATTTCTCGATATAAAATTCATTTCCCATCACAAGTGCTATTGTTTTTTGCAAAAATAGCAAATAAAATATTGTGTAATAGTTATATGTTTTTTCGTGGCATAATTTGGAATGATTTGGAACGAATTGAAATTTTGATGAACTAATTTTGTTTCTATGTTTGCAAAAAAAACAAATTGTTGAATCTTTTTGCCGTATAAGGCAAATATACTTAACACATCAGATTTGGAAGTTTTTAGAATAAATAAATATTGTTTAACATTTAAAATTTAAAGTTATGGGAGATTTGTTTGCACTTTTAGGAGGTTTTATCGGTGATGTTATTGACCTGATAGATGAAGATTAATTTTAAAATTATGTAATTTTTAAAGGAAAAAGTTATGTTAGATTTAGAAAAAGAAAAAATTGAATTAAATAATCTCTGTGCTAAGATAGGTGTTTTCTTTGCTAATTGTGATGGAGAATTCGATCCTGAAGAAAGAGCGTTTTTGGAAAGATATCTTGTTTTGTCAGACAATAGATTTACACCAAACGACGGTAAACAATTGACAATAGATGAAGTTTCAAAAGACCTGACAATAGATGAAGTTATAAAAGACACTAAAGCTTTCTTAGATGATTTCAAAGGAACAGAAAGATTAGCAATGTTAGGAATGTTATTCATTCTTATTGACAGAGTTATTGCTGCAGATGGTGTATATCATCCAAAAGAAATAGAATTGTTTGAACAATGGAAAAAAGCAGTTCTTTAATGATTTAAGTTAAAAATGCCCAGAATCTGGGCATTTTTAATATGCTCGACAAAATTTATAAGTTTATACGATATAGCACAATTTTAATATCGGAATGTTGGGATAAAGTTTTATTTTTGTAGAAACTATGCTTTCAAATTTAATACAAATATTATCAAAGCACAATTCCAGTATATCAGATAAGATAGCGGCTGTCAAGCGTATTGCTGAGATGGTCGCTATCTCTTCTGATGACACTGATGCTGAGATGAAAGAGAAAGACCGTATCTTTCATACTTTTCCTATCTCAGTACAAAACAGTCTCGACGCTTACTTCGAGATAAAATATTCCAACAAAGGTTATAACAACATTCCGAGAAGTGGCGGACGCTGGTCTGGAGAGGCTGGCAATTCTATCTGGATGCCAGATAATAACTTAGTTCCGGAAAGGAATATGTATAGCAATCCTGATGGAATGACGTGGAGAAAAATTCTAGATTTTTATAAACTTAAAAACGGAATCTTATTCCAAGAAGGCGAGCCTGTCTTCGACGAACTGGCTTGGGAGAAAGTCGTTCTTCGATATGAAGACATCGGCCGCAACGAGCTTCTGCGATTGCAACAGAATGAACGCTCGGTGCTGCATAATCTCGCTTTCGACACACTCGCTAAATCCAAAGGTTGGTCTCTTGAACAGACTTACAAATACAAAGAAGAAAACAATCTCGTGTGGCACGAGAAATCCGATTGCAAGACCTTGCTGCTCGTCCCACGAATGATTCACGACAACATAACACATTACGGCGGCGTTTCAATGCTGAGATGTCTGGAGTTGTGATGGCAAAAGACTAATGACAAAAGTTAAAAGATTCTTATACAAACATTAACCATTAAACTGCAACTCAGGCATTGTCCCAATTTCTCATTAAAAAAAACTTTAGTCTTTTGTCTTTAGTCTTTAGTCTTTTATTATTTTTGCCACATGGTAATAGTAGATAATGTAATAGTCACTGACGAGTTCATCAATGCTCGTTTTTGTTGTCATCTTGCGAGATGTAAAGGTGAATGTTGTATTGCCGGCGACGCTGGCGCACCCCTCGAACCAGATGAAGTAGGTCTTATTGAAGAATATCTCGAAGAGATAAAACCTTATATGCGTCCCGAAGGCATCGAGGCTGTCGAGAACAACGATGTCTATGACTATGACGAAAAAGGCGCACTCGTCACACGTCTCATCAACGACGAAGAATGTGCTTTCGTCTATTTCCATGAAAACGGCACGGCATTATGCGCTATAGAAAAAGCTTATCTCGAAGGCAAGATAGATTTCTGGAAACCAATAAGCTGTCATCTTTATCCAATACGCCTGGAAGAGAAAAACGGTTTCATCTATGTCAACTACCACGAATGGAGCGTCTGCGTTCCTGCCAAACGTAAGGGCGAGAAAGAAGGTATTCCTTTATATAAATTCTTGAAAGGTCCTATGATACGTCGTTTCGGCGAGGACTGGTATGAGAGGTTTGTTAAACAGCTTAATAAATGACAACAGTCAACAGTCAACGGTCAACAGACTTTGGGTATGCGGTTGTGGACAATGACTGTTGTCCGTTGTCTGTTGTCCGTTGACCAAAAAATATATTATGAAATTCAAAACTTTTCTTCAGAAGAAAGAAGTCAATATCACAGCGAAGGCTTATTTCCTCGATGCTCTCGGTGCGATGGCTTTCGGTCTGTTTGCTTCATTATTGATAGGAACGATATTCACCACTTTAGGTGATAAGTTAAATATCCCGATATTATTAGAAATTGCGAAATATGCGAAGCAGGCTACCGGCGCCGCGATAGGTGTCGCGATAGCATATTCGCTGCATGCGCCTTCACTTGTCTTGTTCTCTGCAACAGTCTGCGGCATCGCGGGCAACGCATTAGGCGGTCCCGTCGGAGCTTACGTCGCTACTGTCATCAGCACCGAACTCGGAAAGATAGTCTCCAAAGAGACTAAAGTCGACATCCTCGTTACGCCATCTGTCGTGATAATCAGCGGCGTGCTCCTCGCGATGTTCGTCGGTCCTGGCATCAACGCCTTCATGGAGGCTTTCGGAAGATTCATCGAAAACGCCACCGAGCTGCGTCCTTTCCTCATGGGAATAATAGTCTCCGTCTCTGTCGGAATGGCGTTGACATTGCCTATCAGCAGCGCCGCATTATGTATCGCCATCGGTCTTTCTGGAATAGCTGCCGGTGCTGCCACGGCAGGATGCTGCGCTCAGATGGTGGGTTTCGCAGTGATGTCGTTTAAGGAAAACAAATGGGGCGGACTCATCTCTCAAGGCTTAGGAACATCAATGTTGCAGATGCCTAACATCATAAAAAATCCTCTTACATGGATTCCTCCTACATTGGCAGCGGCCATCACCGGACCAATATCCACTTGCGTATTCCAACTTGAAAACGTGCCTATCGGCGCTGGCATGGGAACATGCGGACTCGTCGGACCTTTCGGCGTAATAACAGCGATGCCAGAAGGCGGAACTAAAATGTGGCTCGGAATATTATTGATTTGCTTCGTCTTGCCAGCAGTATTGACTTGGATATTCGGCGAGATATTCAGAAAGATGAACTGGATTAGGGAAGGGGATTTGAAAATTGAAAATTGAAAGTTTGTAGGGACGTGATTTATCGCGTCCGATATCATCGCGTCCAATATTGTAGAGACGTATCATACGACACAATAGAAAATAGATAATATGTCGTTGATGCGTCTTTTTATTATTTTTTTATTAAAAGGTCTTGACAAAACTTCATTCTGATATTATATTTGTAACTTTCGCAAAAAATAACATAAAATCATTATATAAATGAAGTTATCTCAATTCAAATTTAACCTTCCTGCAGATCTCATTGCCCAACATCCGGCAAAAAACAGAGATGAATCTCGTTTGATGGTTGTTAACCGTAGAGATGGTTCCATCGAACATCGTACTTTTAAAGATATCTTGGATTATGTTGACGCAGGCGACGTTTTCGTTCTTAATAATACTAAGGTTTTCCCAGCTCGTCTCTATGGCGAAAAGGAAAAGACTGGCGCAAAAATCGAAGTGATGTTGCTCCGCGAACTCAATCACGAAAGCCGTCTCTGGGACGTACTCGTGGATCCAGCTCGTAAAATCCGTATCGGTAACAAATTATATTTCGGTGAAAACGACGACCTCGTAGCTGAAGTCATCGACAACACCACATCACGCGGCAGAACATTACGTTTCTTGTTCGACGGCACTCACGAAGAATTTAAAAAGACTATAACAGATTTAGGAAATACTCCACTTCCTGTCGAAATCCAAAGACCAGTGGAACCAGAAGACGCAGAAAACTATCAGACAGTCTTCGCTAAACACGAAGGCGCAGTGGCAGCACCAACAGCTGGCATGCACTTCAGCAAATCTCTTATGAAACACCTTGAACTTCGCGACGTTCAATTCGCAGAACTCACTCTCCACACTGGCGTGGGTAACTTCCGCGAAATCGAAGTTGAAGACCTCACAAAACATAAGACTGACTCTGAAGAAATGGAAATCACACAAGAGGCTTGCGATATCATCAACGCTGCTAAAGCTGAACGTCACAAAATCTTCGCTGTCGGTACAACATCTCTCAAGGCTCTCGAGACTTCAGTGACAATATCAGGTCAGATAAATCCTTATAAAGGCTGGACAAACAAGTTCATCTTCCCTCATTACGATTTCAACACAGCTGACGCTCTCATCACAAACTTCCACCTTCCTAAGTCATCAATGATGATGGAAGTAGCAGCATTCGCTGGTTATGATTTGCTTATGAAGGCTTATAAGACAGCAGTCGCAGAGAAATACCGTTTCTTCACATACGGCGACGCGATGCTCATTTTATAAGAACTCTAGAACTCTAGAATTTTAGAACTTTAGAGAAATAATTACGTACATAAAATTGGACAATGTCTGTTGACTGTTGTCCGTAGTCTGTTGACTTAAAAAAATAACAAAATGAATCAAGAAGAATTTTTCAAGAAGATAACAGCTCACGCTAAAGAATACGGTTTTGTATTCCCTTCAAGTGATATTTATGACGGACTTTCAGCTGTTTATGACTACGGTCAAAATGGCGTTGAGTTAAAGAATAACATCCGCCAATATTGGTGGAAAGCGATGGTGCAGATGCACGAAAACATCGTTGGCGTTGACGCAGCGATTTTCATGCACCCAACAGTATGGAAAGCTTCAGGTCACGTTGATGCTTTCAACGACCCAATGATTGATAATAAAGACAGCAAGAAACGTTATCGCGCTGACGTTCTCGTTGAAGACCATATCGCTAAGATTGAAGATAAAATCAATAAAGAAGTAGAAAAAGCCAAGAAACGCTTCGGCGACGCTTTCGACAAGGAACAATTCGTTTCTACTAACGCTCGCGTCCTTGGTTACAAACAAGAAATCGAAGACATCAGCCATCGTCTTTATGTAGCGATGGAAAACAACGACCTCGCTGGCATTAAACAGCTCATCGAAGACCTCGGCATCGTTTGTCCAATCTCAGGTTCACGTAACTGGACCGACGTGCGTCAATTCAACCTTATGTTCGCTACACAGATGGGTTCTTTGGCAGAAGGCGCAAACGAAATTTATCTCCGTCCAGAGACAGCACAAGGTATCTTCGTCAATTACCTCAACATCCAAAAGACAGGTAGAATGAAAGTGCCTTTCGGTATCGCACAAACAGGTAAGGCTTTCCGTAATGAAATCGTGGCTCGTCAGTTTATCTTCAGAATGAGAGAGTTCGAACAAATGGAAATGCAGTTCTTCGTACGCCCTGGCACTGAACTCGAATGGTTCAAACACTGGAAAGAAGAACGTCTTCGTTGGCATCTCTCACTCGGCATTCCAGCTGAAAAATATCGTTACCACGACCATGAAAAATTGGCTCACTATGCCAACGCAGCTACCGACATCGAATTTGAATTCCCATTCGGCTTCAAAGAACTCGAAGGCATCCACAGCCGTACCGACTTCGACCTCAGCAGCCATTCTAAATTCTCAGGCAAGAAACTTCAATACTTCGATCCAGAGACAAATGAAAGCTACGTTCCTTACGTCATCGAGACATCAATCGGTTTGGACCGTATGTTCCTCGCTATGTTGAGTCATGCTTATACAGAAGAAAAACTTGAAGACGGTTCAGAACGCGTCGTGATGAAATTCCCAGCTGCTTTGGCACCTTATAAAGTCGCTATCTTGCCTCTCGTCAAGAAAGACGGTCTTCCAGAAAAAGCACGCGAAATCATGGAACAACTCACACCAGATTTCATGTGTCAATACGAAGAAAAAGACTCTATCGGAAAACGTTACAGAAGACAAGACGCTATCGGTACTCCTCTCTGTGTTACAATCGACAACCAAACTTTGGAAGACAACACAGTTACAGTCCGCGACCGCGACACTATGGAACAAATCAGAGTCAACGCTGACGAACTCTACACAATCATCAGAAATAAAATCGCTCCAAAGAGAGTTTGATATAATTAGGAGTTATTTTTGCCTAAGGCTATTGAACTAAGGGTGCCTGAATTGTCGAAGGCACCTTTTTTATTTCCATGAACGCATATGGTTCAAAAGCCTTAGTTCTTAGTAAAAAAATAAAGACACATCAATGTGATATGTCTTTACCTTAAAAATATAATGAAATCCCTATAATTGACCTTAATAATTCTTCATTCTTAATTCTTAATTCTTCATTGAAATTACTCCCACATAAATCAGCAGAATCACATTCATAAGCAACGCGTAGATGATTGCTGGTATCGCCATCTCAGCACTGTTGAATATGAAAGGAGAACTCGCAATGGCGATAGCTTGCGCCGCATTCTGCATCCCTACTTCAATGACGATGGTTCTTCTTATCGCAGTGCCCGATTTCGTCATGCGTGAAAGCAAAGAACTGCATGTCATGGCAGCTAATATCAATGCCGTTATCGTCAGTCCTAATACTGCGAAGTTTTCTTTGATGGCTTGTGTGTTTTGTATGAAGAAGATTCCTGCCAATGTCATCAAAGCTGGAAATGCCAATTTGCTCAGCACTTTGTTTACCTTTGCTGCTGGTTCTGGAAGATAATGTCTGAATATTATTCCTAAGAAAAGCGGAACGAAAAGCAGCACAATATTCTGTACTATGAGTTTCCCGAAAGGAAGGTTCACTTCCACGCCGCTTTGTTCTGTGACGAAACGTGCCACGAATTCCATAATGACAGGAATTGTGAATAATGTTATGATGCTGCTTATGGCTGTAAGCGTGACTGATAACGCGACATCGCCTTTTGCCAACATAGAAAACACGTTAGACGAACTGCCGCCAGGACAACAGGCGATGAGAACGATGCCCATAAAATAGACAGGAGGCAATTTTAAAGACCATGCCAAGGCGAAAGCTATTAGAGGCAATAATATCAATTGTCCTATCATTCCAATCACCACAGCGCGCGGGTTACGCGCTACGTCAGTAAAAGATTTCTTGTTTAAGTCAGTGCCTAATAAAAACATCAGCACTATTAAAATGGGCATTACGATCCAGATCATACCTATAATGAGTCGATAAGTCGATAAGTCAATAAGTCGATAAGTTTGTATGTGCTCATAGACTCATAGACTTATTGACTCATAGACTCAGTAACTTAGTGTCTTTTATTCAGCAAGCACAAGTATCTTATTATTCAATACTTCTACTACGCCGCCGTTTATTTCAATAAAATTAAATTCGTTATTATTACCGATTTTCACTTTTCCTTTGCCGAGGGCAGATATCATAGGAGCGTGGTTGTTTAATATCTCGAACAAACCATCAATGCCTGGCAACTGAACCAAGTCGGCCTCTCCTTCAAAGAGACGTTTTTCCGGTGTTATTATTTCAATCTTCATTTTTAAACTCTCCACTCTCCACTCTCAACTCTCATTCAGATAACATCTTCTTTCCTTTTTCTATCGCTTCTTCGATAGTTCCAACCATCATAAATGCTGCTTCTGGATATTGGTCGACTTCGCCGTCCATAATCATATTGAAGCCTTTGATAGTGTCTTCTATGCTTACGAATGCGCCTTTCATGCCTGTGAATTGCTCAGCGACATGGAATGGCTGCGATAAAAAGCGTTGTACGCGGCGTGCGCGGCTCACAGTGAGCTTATCTTCTTCCGACAACTCATCCATACCCAAAATGGCGATGATGTCTTGTAACTCTTTATATCGTTGCAGAATGTTCTTTACGCGTTGAGCGGTGTTATAATGTTCTTCGCCTACGATGTCGGCTGACAATATTCTTGATGTTGATTCAAGAGGGTCGACGGCAGGATAGATGCCGAGTTCTGATATCTTACGGCTGAGCACTGTGGTAGCGTCTAAGTGAGCGAATGTCGTTGCAGGAGCAGGGTCGGTCAAGTCGTCGGCAGGGACATAAACTGCCTGCACTGATGTAATAGAACCGTTTTTAGTAGATGTGATTCTTTCTTGCATAAGACCCATTTCCGATGCCAATGTTGGCTGATAACCTACTGCTGATGGCATACGGCCGAGGAGTGCTGACACCTCAGAACCGGCTTGAGTGAAACGGAAGATATTGTCGATGAAGAACAAGATGTCGCGACCTTCGGTCTCGCCGTCGCCGTCGCGGAAGTATTCTGCCATAGTAAGACCGCTCAATGCGACGCGCGCACGGGCTCCCGGTGGTTCATTCATCTGTCCGAATACGAGCGTAGCCTGCGATTTCTTGAGTTCTTCGTAGTCTATCTTGTCAAGGTCCCAGCGACCTTCTTCCATCGACTTCATAAATTCATCGCCGTATTTGATAACGCCCGATTCAAGCATCTCTCTCAACAAGTCGTTGCCTTCACGTGTACGTTCTCCAACGCCAGCAAATACTGACATACCTGAATATGACTTCGCGATGTTATTGATTAACTCCATAATAAGAACTGTCTTGCCGACACCAGCACCACCGAACAAACCAATCTTACCGCCTTTTGCGTAAGGTTCAATCAAGTCGATGACTTTGATACCAGTGAAGAGCACTTCCTGTTTTGTAGAAAGGTTCTCGAACTTAGGAGGGTCACGGTGAATGCTGTTACGTCTTGCAGACTCAACTTTGTTGAGACCGTCGATAGAGTCGCCGATGACATTGAAGAGACGTCCTTTTACCTGCTCGCCTGTAGGCATCGAAATAGGAGCTCCCAAGCAACGTACTTTCATGCCTCTGCGAAGTCCGTCGGTAGAGTCCATCGCGATGGTACGCATAGTGTTCTCTCCGATGTCTTGTTGAACTTCTGTTATAAGTTTTTCGCCATTGGCGCGTTCTATTTCAAGAGCGTCTAAAAGATTTGGCAATTGTGATTCGTCATCAAAAGCGACGTCAATCACAGGACCGATTATCTGTACGATACGACCGTATTTTTCTTCACTCATGACTATAATTGTTGTGTATCTATATTATTGTCTAAATCAGATTTAGAACCTAAATTATCGATGTTTTTCAAGAAATCCCATTGGAATATCAGGAGATATAGGAATCCTATCGTAATTGCGCTGTCGGCGATGTTAAAGATAGGACTGAAGAATATCTGTCCTCCGAAGAATGGCACCCATTCTGGGAATGTGAACAATGGGAAATAAAGCATATCAACGACTTTGCCTTGCAGGAATCCGGCGTAGCCTCCGCCTTCAGGGAATAATGTCGCCACTTCAAAGAAAGTGCTTTCGCTGAATATCATGCCGTAAAACATTCCGTCGATGATGTTGCCCAAAGCGCCTGCCGTGATGAGCGATATGCCTAACAAAGGTCCGAATTTGGTTTTCTTCTTGACGAGATAATAGATAAAATAAAACAACAACGCCACGGCTATGATCCGGAAAATGCTGAGCACTAACTTACCGTATTGTGCCCCGAACTCCCAGCCAAAAGCCATGCCGTTGTTCTCTATAAAATAAATCTGAAACCAGTCTCCCAACACCGAGAAACTTTCTCCTATAGTCATATTCAACTTGATCCAGAATTTTGTTATCTGGTCAATAAGCAAGACAAGAAATATGACTATCAGAGGTTTCTTCATTACTTCTTTTGTCCCATTTTAGCTTCAACACTCAAGGTAGCATGAGGTACGGCACGCAATCTTTCCTTAGGAATCAATTTGCTTGTCATACGACATACTCCGTAAGTCTTGTTTTCAATGCGTATCAACGCATTTTCTAAGTTTTGAATGTATTTGTACTGACGTGCAGCCAACTGACTGTTTTCTTCTTTTGACAAGACGTTTGAACCTTCTTCCAAGATTTTAAAAGTAGGTGCTGTGTCGTCAGCGTTATTACCTCTGCCGGCAACATTCTCGTTAAACAATTCGAGATCCTTACGTGCTCTCGCCAATCTTTCTAATATCAATTCTTTGAATTCCAAAAGCTCCTCATCAGAATATCTGACTCTTTCTGGAACGTTGTTTACATTGTCTTCCATATCTCTCGAATTTTAATTTGTTTTCTGAATTACTGCCGTCAAAGTTAACAATAAATATTGGATATTACAAGGTTTTATTTCTTAATTCTTGTTAATTTTTATCTTAACAGAAATGTTGTCTATAAGTTCTAATTCCTCAACGTTTTCTCCAATATTGTCAACCATATTCAATGTAGCTAAAGTCTCTGAACAGATGTATTCTTTATACTTTTCAACAACATTATTAATATCGTCGTTCTTTTCTATTGTCAAAATGATATGGTCTGTAACTTCGAAGTCGCCGTCTTTTCTCATATTTTGAATTCTGTTGACGATTTCTCTTGCCAAACCTTCTTCTGCCAATTCTGGAGTGATGGTGATATCCAAAGCTACTGTAGCATCGTCTTGTGTTGCAACAGCCCAACCTGGAATGTCTTCAGTTGTGATGATTGCGTCATCAAGTTCGAGATGCAAATCTTGTCCGTCTAATGTGATGTCCAAATAACCGACGTTTTCGAATGTTCTGATAGTTTCTTGTTCTATCTCAGCGAAGAACTGTGTTATTTGTTTTATCATCTTGCCATAACGACGACCTAAGTTTCTGAGATTTGGCTTGACTTTCTTGACCAAGATGTTCTTGTCTGCTGTCAAATATTCGATTTCCTTGACGTTAACTTCAGAAAGGATGAGTTGCTCGATTTTCTTGAATTGTTCGAGTTCTTTTTCTGAGTTGACAGGAATCATAATCTTTGATAATGGCTGACGAACGCGGATGTTGGCTTTCTTTCTCAATGACAATACCATTGATGAAGCGAGTTGTGCCATTTCCATTCTTTCTTCCAAATCTTTGTTGATAAGCTCTGGATTTGCCTTAGGGAAGTCGGTGAGGTGTACTGATTCTGCTGCTTCGCGACCTGTTGCTGCGTTCAAGTCTTGATATAAACGTTCAGCGAAGAATGGAGCGATAGGGCTTGAAATCTTAGCCAAAACATTCAAACATGTGTATAATGTCTGATATGCTGAAGTCTTGTCTGATGTGACATCGCTCTTCCAGAAACGACGGCGTGAGAGACGTACGTACCAGTTGCTCAAGTGTGCGTCAACGAATTCTGCTATAGCACGACCAGCTCTTGTTGGCTCGTAGTTGTTGTAGTCGTTGTCGACTTCTTCAATCAATGAATTTAATTCTGATAAAATCCATCTGTCGATTTCTGGACGTTCTTCGTATGGAATTTCTGCTTCTGAGAAATCGAACTTGTCGATGTTAGCATACAATGCGAAGAATGCGTATGTGTTGTATAATGTTCCGAAGAATTTACGACGTACTTCGTCAACGCCTTCTGCGTCAAACTTGAGGTTGTCCCAAGGTTGTGAGTTGGTAATCATATACCAACGTACTGCGTCAGCGCCGTATTTTTCTATTGCTTCGAATGGGTCGACGCCGTTGCCGAGACGTTTTGACATCTTGTTGCCGTTCTTGTCCAATACCAAGCCGTTAGAGATAACTGTCTTGTAAGAAACAGAGTCAGAAATCATTGTAGCGATAGCGTGTAATGTGAAGAACCAGCCGCGTGTTTGGTCGACGCCTTCAGCGATGAAGTCAGCTGGGAATGTTTCGTCGTTGAGTTTGCCTTCTTCACCCATGTAATGGATTTGTGCGTAAGGCATTGCGCCTGAATCGAACCATACGTCGATGAGATCTGGCTCACGGAACATCTTTCTTCCGTCTGATGAGACGAGGATTACGTTATCTATATAAGGTCTGTGTAAGTCGAATTTTGTATAATCTTCTGAAGCGTAAGGATTTTCTGTCATGAAGCCTGCTTTCACTGACTCGTCGATTCTCTCGCGGAGTTCAGCTACGCTGCCGATACATACTTCTTCTGTGCCGTCTTCAGTGCGCCAAATTGGCAATGGTGTTCCCCAGTAACGTGAACGTGACAAGTTCCAGTCGACGAGGTTTTCGAGCCAGTTGCCGAAACGACCTGTACCTGTTGCTTCTGGTTTCCAGTTGATAGTCTTGTTGAGTTCTATCATTCTGTCTTTCAAAGCAGTGCTGCGGATGAACCAGCTGTCTAATGGATAATAGAGAACAGGTTTGTCGGTACGCCAGCAGTGTGGATAGTTGTGAGTATGTTTTTCGCTCTTGAAGAGTTTGCCTTCTTCTTTTAACAAGACAACGATGTCGACGTCTAATGACTTGTGTTTCTCTGTCTTTGTTGCATCGAAAGCGTTCTTCACGTATTGACCAGCGTAAGGACGATAAGCTTCGACGTTCATGCAGTTCTTCACGAATTCTGCGTCGAGGTCTTCGATGAGGAAGAACTTACCAGTCTTGTCAACCATTGGCTGAGCTTTGCCGTCTTTGTCGATCATTTGGAGTGGAGGGATGCCGCTTTGTTTTGCTACGCGGTCGTCGTCTGCACCGAAAGTAGGAGCGATGTGAACGATACCTGTACCGTCTTCTGTGCTGACGTAGTCGCCGTGGATGACGCGGAATGCGCCTTCACCTGGGTTGACCCATGGGATGAGTTGTTCGTATTCCAAACCGACGAGGTCTTTACCTTTGCATGTGCCGAGGACTTCGTAAGGAAGTTTCTTGTCGCCGACTTTATAGTCTTCGAAAGCAGGTTTTTCAGCTTCGCTTGGGAAGAATGCGCCCATCAATGGTGTTGCCAATACGAAGTAAGCGAGTTCGCCGCTTGTTGGGTTGACAGTCTTTACGAGGTTATAGTCGATGCTGTTGCCGACGCACAATGCTGTGTTTGATGGTAAGGTCCATGGTGTTGTTGTCCATGCAGCGATTTGGATGCTGTTGAAAGGAACGTCAACGCCGAAAGGATTAGCTTTCACTGTTGTTTGTTCAGCTTTAACGCGGAACAATGCTGTACATGTGAGGTCTTTGACGTCGCGGTAGCAACCAGGGATGTTAAGTTCGTGTGAGCTTAAACCTGTACCAGCTGCTGGTGAATAAGGTTGGATTGTGTAACCTTTATAGAGGAGACCTTTCTTGTAAATCACTGATAAGAGATACCATAAGGTCTCGATATATTCATTTGTGAAAGTGATGTAAGGATCGTCGAGGTTGACCCAGTAACCCATGGTGCGTGTGAGTTCGTCCCATAAGTCTTTATATTTCATGACTTCTTCGCGGCAAGCCTTGTTGTATTCGTCGACGCTGATTTTAACGCCGATGTCTTCTTTGGTGATGCCGAGTTTCTTTTCAACGCCGAGTTCTACAGGGAGACCGTGAGTGTCCCAACCAGCTTTACGAGAAACTTTCTTGCCTTTTAAAGTTTGGTAACGGCAGAAGATGTCTTTGATGGTACGAGCCATAACGTGGTGGATACCAGGAGTTCCGTTTGCTGACGGTGGACCTTCGTAGAATACGAATGCTGGACCATCTTTACGGTTGTCTAAACTCTTTTGGAAAACGTCGTTGTCTTCCCAGTATTTACGAACCTCTTTAGCGATAGTAGTGAGGTTCAAGTTTTTATACTCTTTATACGAGCCTTTCATATATCTATAACTTTTGATTATTTTTTTATAAGCGACAAAGATAAGAAAAATTAGGAATTAGGAGTTAGGAGTTAGGAATTATTTTTGAAAAACTTCAGAAATTAAAAAAACAAAAAAACTCAGAAGTTTGAGATTCTGAGGTTTTATTTCTTGACATTGAATCTATAGAATATTGCGGCAAATAAAAATCTTTAAACTCCGGTGTAATAGGAGTATATATCCATTTTTCAGAGTTTATATATAAATTGTCTTTTATTCTTTTTAAGTTCATACTCTTCCTCGTTAATGTAACCTACATAATATATCTCTCCACCGGAATACTTCCAAGTTTTGTGGAAGTAATAGAACTTAGATTTAAACTCTGCCAAAACATTTCCATTAGCACCCAATACATAAAATCCAAAGAATTTATCTAAAGTTTGGATTTCTTTATTTAAGAAATCATATAAATACAGGATAAAGTTTTTCTTGTCTATATCTGTCAAGTTTATTAACTTGTCAAACAAAGATGCCAAATGCTTTGTGGTAAATTTTCTAAATTTAGAGTATTTGAAATAAGAAGCATTAACTAACTCTATATAATAAGTATCAACACAAAAATATTTTAAAAATTCTTCTTTATTTAAGACATCTATGTATGTTTTCGCAGTATAATTAAAGATAACCCCCTCATTCATATCTCAATAATATTATAAGGTTTATTTTTAGATTTAGCATAATTTATGGTATGTATTGTACCTCTGGAAGATTCAGATGGAAAACACAACACTTTGTCTGAATAATCTACAATTTGTTTGTTTCTAACTAAAGGTGCAGATCTACCATCGTTCAGTGTTCTTAGTTCGCACCTTGAACTTCCTCCCTATATTCTGTTCCTGTCACTTGTATCTCTCTCTTGAGTTCGAAGAGGTCTCTTGCATTCGCAACGTCGAAGTCGCCGATTTTAGTTCTTCTCAATGAGATGAGACAAGCTCCGTTGCCGAGTGCCTTGCCGAAGTCGTGTGCGAGCGAGCGGATGTATGTTCCCTTGCTGCATTTTACCTCGAAATTAATCTTAGGGAATTCGCTGTAGTCTAGTTTGAAGTCTTCGATAGTCACGAGTCGTTCTTTCATCTCTATCTCTTTGTCGGAACGAGCGTAGTCGAAGGCGCGTTTGCCATTGATTTTTATCGCAGAGAACTTGGGCGGACGTTGTAATATCTCGCCTATGAATTGTTTTCTGGCTTCTTCCATCATCTCGACTGTGATGCCGTCGGTAGGGAAGAAGGCGTCTGGCTCGCATTCCATGTCGTAGCTAGGAGTAGTCTGTCCTAACAAGAATGTTCCGGTATATACTTTTTCCTGCGCTTGGAAATGATCGATTTGTTTCGTCATTCTTCCTGTGCAGATGATGAGCAGTCCTGTCGCCAGAGGGTCTAATGTTCCAGCGTGTCCGACTTTAATCTTTCTGATTCCGTGATAGCGTTTAATCACGGCGCGTATGAGGTTGACGGCATCGAATGATGTCCAGTCTAATGGCTTGTCAATGAGAAATACTTCTCCTTCTTCAAAATGAAACATATTACAAAGCGAATATTATTGTTGCGATGCCGACGATGGCACAGTATATTGCGAAATAAATCAGCTTGCCTTTCTTGACTAAGTTAATCATAAATTTACATGCCAAGCATCCTGAGATGAAAGCTCCGAGGAATCCTATAAATAAAGGTGTGAAACCGATGCCGCCTAGCAAAGCTGGTTCTTTGATGATGTCGATGACGTTCAAGAATGTCTCGCCTAAGATTGGTATCAAGACCATAAGGAATGAGAACTGTGCGATGCTTTCTTTTTTGTTTCCGAGGATAAGACCTGTGGCGATGGTGGTTCCTGAGCGTGAGAGTCCAGGCAACACTGCGATGGCTTGTCCGAGTCCGATGATGAAAGCGTCACGATATGATATTGTCTCTTTCTGACGTGGTTTTGCGTAATAGGCGAATGTCAATAATGTAGCTGTCAATAAGAGGCAGCAACCTACGACTAACAATCCGCTGCCGAAGATAGCTTCTACTTGGTCTTTGAAGAATAATCCTACTATCATCACAGGGATGCATGATAATAAAATCTTCGCGACGTATGTCTTGTCGTCGTTCCATTTTGTTGTGAAGAAAGTGCCTTTGAATAAGCCTTCTATTTCTTTCCAAAGAATGACGATGGTGCTTAACACTGTCGCTGCGTGTACTGTCACGGTGAATAATAAGTTGTCGGCAGCTGAAGTGTCGAGGTTTAACAATTCTTGTCCTATTGTCAAATGTCCGCTGCTGCTGACAGGCAAAAATTCTGTCAGTCCTTGAAGTATGCCTAACAATAAAGCTTCTAACCAGTTCATAATAAGAAGTTTGATTAATTGTCTTTAGGTTTTTTCATAATGGCATAAATCTCTACGCCGAAACCTATCAATACTAAAATAGGAGCTAATGTTATTCTGCGGAAACTGAAAATGGCTTCGTTGAAGACGTCTGGGTCGTTAGAACCGCCGCCAATCATCAAAAGAAATCCGATGAGAATAAATGCTATTCCTATCAAAACCCATAAATAATTGTCACGTCCAAATGGCATCTTTGTTCCGTTGTCTTGTTCGTTTTTGGTTTTCTTGATATCTAACTTGCTCATATGTTGATGTTTATTTATTACGCATAAAATTTGTCAATGTCGGCGTTGAGGTATTTCTTCATGGAGAAGAATGTCGATGACATTGTTATTAAAAGACTTATGCAGATTATTGATAAGTAAATCTTGACTATATAGACGTTGTTGTGGAATAAGTCTGCATCAGGAAGGTATTGTCTTACGCTGAATAATACGGCGGTTACGCATATCAATGCGATTATCGCGGCCCAAAGTCCTTGTTTCATAAAGGTCTTTAAGAATGGTTTCATGATGAATCCTTCTGTCGCTCCAACCAATTGCATGCTTCTTACGACGAATCGTTTTGAATAGACGGAGAGACGTATTGTGTGACTTATCAGCACTATCGCGATGGATAACAGTATGAGACTGATTATGAACATAGCTAAATTCACTCTTTTGATGTTTGCGTTGATGCTGTTTGTCAGTCCTTTTTGATAAATCACTTCTTTGACTATGGTTTTGTCTCCCAACCATTTTTCTACCATCGCCATGCTGTCGGCGTTGGCATAATCGGAGACGAAGCGGATGTCGAGGGAAGGCAGCAATGGATTTTCAACATCGCCGAGCCATTGGAGGAAGTCTTCTCCCAAATCTTCTTTCAGTCTGTTAGTGGCTTCTTCCTTGCTGATATATTCTATGGATTTTACGTAATTTTTCTTGCTGAGTTCGTCTTTCAGACTTTTGATAGACGCTTCTTTGGCGTTGCTTTTTATTACGACTTCAAACCCTATGTTTTCCTTGACGTGATTCAGCAGTTTGTCGGTGTATGTCATCAGAAAAGCGTACATTCCTAACATGAAAAGCACTAAGGCAATGCTAATCAGCGAGACGAAATACGAACCTGCGAATCTTCTTTTTGTTGACTTGTTTTCGGAATACATATACGATATTTATGTGCAAAGATAAAATTTTTATTCTATGCAAAATGCAAAATGCAAAAGTTTTATTGTTATGACTTTTATAATTAAAAAAAATGTAATTTTACACTTCAAAAAAATAAATGATATGTTAAGGAAATTGGGCGATTATTTGATTTTGATGTGGCAGGCTTTTTCTAAACCTGACAAAGCTCTCGTGTTTAGAAAGAGATTGTTGCACGAATTCTATAATCTTGGTTTTACATCAATAGGCATCGTTTTGATATTGTCGGTTTTCGTCGGTGCTGTTGCTACAATCTTGGTTGCTTATAACACTGACAATCCGCTTCTTCCTGAGAAACTCATCGGTTTCTCTGCTCGTCAGATGATTGTCTTGGAATTTTCTCCAACAATGATAAGTCTTATCTTAGCAGGTAAGTTGGGTTCACAGATCGCTTCCGAGCTTGGAACGATGCGCGTCACACAACAAATCGACGCGTTGAAAGTCATGGGTATCAACCCTGCCAATTATCTCATACTCCCCAAAATCATCTCCTGCCTTTTCTTTATTCCGGTTCTGATAGTATTCAGTATCGTCATCGGTATCTTGGGAGGTTGGCTTGCCTGCGTGTTCACAGGTGTCATCACCCCGACAAATTACGTCGTCGGTTTGAGGTCGTGGTTCGAACCATTCTCTCTTACGTTCGCAATGATAAAGACTGTCGTGTTTGCTTTCTTAATAACTTCAATATCAAGTTATATCGGCTATAACGTGAAAGGCGGATCCGTAGAAGTGGGCAAGGCAAGCACTCAAAGTGTCGTGATTGGCAGCATCGCTATCATCATCTCTGACTTAATCTTAACACAAATGCTTTTGACATGATAAAAATTGAAAATATATCGAAAAGTTTTGGCGACCGTCTCGTCTTGGATAATATCAGTGCGACTTTCGAAAGAGGCAAGACTAACCTCATAATCGGTCAAAGTGGTTCGGGAAAAACTGTTCTGACAAAAATATGCATCGGTTTGTTTGAACCTGATAGCGGTCTCGTTACCTTCGACGAACGTCCTTTTTCCAATACGAAGGAAAAACATAAAATAGACATCCGTAAGGAAATGGGCGTGTTGTTCCAAGGCGGCGCTCTCTTCGACTCGATGAACGTGGAAGAAAATGTGATGTTTCCTCTTAATATGTTCACCGATATGTCGTATGAAGAAAAATTGGAAAGAGTTAATTTCTGTCTTAACAGAGTGAACCTCAGTGGAATAAACAAACTCGCGACTTCGGAGTTGAGCGGCGGTATGATGAAACGTGTCGCTATCGCTCGCGCTATATCTAACAGTCCGAAATATTTGTTCTGCGACGAACCGAACTCTGGTCTCGACCCTGTCACCTCCGAACTTATCGACGACCTTATCAGCGAAATCACTGAAGAATACGACATGACGACAATCATCAACACTCACGATATCAATTCTGTGCTTAAAATAGGTCAGACAATCAACTTCTTGTACAAAGGAAAATTGTGGTGGCAAGGTGATAATAAGTCGGTGCTGGATACTGATAATAAAGAACTTAATGAATTTCTGTTCTCTACAGAATTGACAAAAAGAGTAAAAACAGTTTAAAATAAAAATTATGAACGTCCTTGATTTAGTCATCGGAATTATCCTGCTTTTATTTGCTTTCGCAGGTTTTAGAAAAGGTATTGTCTTAGAAGCTTTTTATTTGGCTTCTTTTATTGTCGGCATTTACGGCGCGATGTATTTCTCTGATATCGTGGCGAATTGGATGTCGGGTTTCGTGGAAGTAGGCAAGGAATACCTCGCCGTGATAGCATTTGTCGTGACATTCGTGTTGTTTGTCGTCCTGATTAGAATCCTCGGACGTCTGGTGAGCGGTTTGGTGTCTGCCATCAGTTTAGGTTTTATTGACAAACTGGGCGGTTTGTTCTTCGGTATCGTCAAAGGTGCTCTTCTTACAAGTATCATCATTATGATAATGAATATCTTTGGTATCACCAATCTCATTAGAAAGGATATAAGAAACGGTTCGAAATTATATACTTACACAGAATCTTTGGCCAATATGCTTTATAAAAACCATGAAGTGGTAAAAGGTTCTATGTCAGAAAACCTTGAACAAAATACTTGCACCGACGCATTCGCTGTGAAAAATGCATAATAATCTAAAATTGTAAATATATGAAAAAAATAGCTGTTATCTTAGGTGGTTGCGGAACTAGAGACGGTTCTGAAATCAATGAAACTGTGACATTATTATTGGCTTTAGATCAGCATGGCATTAAATACCAATGCTTTGCTCCAGATAGAAATCAATATCAAGTCATCAATCACCTTACAGGCGAAGTCGTTAACGAAGAACGTAATATGATGGTTGAAGCCGCTCGTATCGTTCGTGGCGAGATTTTGCCTTTGACAGAATTCGATGCTAATGATTATGACGGACTTGCAATTCCGGGCGGAGCAGGTATCGCTAATAATCTCTTCACTTACTTCACCGATGGAATGAATATGACAGTGTTGCCAGAAGTGAGAGACGCTATCGTGGCAATAAATAAACAAAACAAACCTATAGCAGCAATGTGCATTGCGCCAGTTTTATTGGCTAATGTCTTGAATGATATAACAATTACTCTCGGCAGCGATGAATGTGGTCCTGCAAAAGACATTCTTGAAATGGGAGCGCATCATCAGGCAACAAAAAACGGCGAAGTGACATCCGATTTGAAAAACAAGATATTCACCACGCCGTGTTTTATGCTTGACGCAACATTGAAAGACATCTACGCTGGCGCATATAATATGGTAAAAGCCTTTGCTGAAGCGCTTTAAAGTTAATAGTTATAGTTAAGTTAACTATTCAGAATAATATAATATCATTCTTTCGATTGCCTTGTGACAGACTTCGCAGAATTTATCTCCTTGGAAGGTCTTCATGAGGCAATCCATTTTAGGGCGATACATTCCCTTCGGCTCGTATCCGCCGCCTTCGAAAACTCCCACCTCATTAATATATTTGTTGTCTTCTGGTGTTGGTATCGGTGTTTTCTTTTTAAGCATATCTTTCCACTTGCTGTCAAAATCGACTAAAGTGGTGATATTAGGTTCCCAAGGTTCAATGCTGAGATTGTAATAAGATTCGTAGGAGTTGGAGTCGTAGTAATATTCGTCGCTTAAACCGGCAAATCCATGTCCGAATTCATGTATTATGACATCGGAAGAGAGGTTGTCGTCGGTTGAGCTGACGCAATAGAAATTATAAATTCCGCCGCCTCCGTATTTCGATGTGTTTGCTAAGATGTAAATCTGGTCGTAAGGCACTAATCCGGCGAGGTTTCTTATCGCTTGGTTGTTTGTCGACATGCAATAGCGTTCCGAATCGAAGGTATAGAAAGAGCATCCGACGGCGGTGTTTTTCCAGATGTCTTCGGCAGGAATTGTGATTCCGGAGTCTTTTGATGGTGCCATGACGGCCCTGATGTTAAACCTATCTTGATATGATGCGTAAGGTTCGTAAGAGAAGAGGCACTCTTTGAAGAAGTTGCAGTCAAGCACGAATTTGCCCATTTCTTCTTTGCTGTATCCATCTGGCAATATTACGATGTCAACTGCTTTTTCTGGTGCATAGTCGCCATGTACATTAAGAATAGAATATTGTGAGACAAGAGCGTCTTGGATGAAATAATCGTTAGGGTCTACAGTGAGACGCATCATTTCGACAAATATTCCGTCATAATTTCTTAAATAAAAGATGACGTCTACGGCTTCTTTTGGATAAGGTACTATGACGGACTCGTTAAATCCTTTTGTCGTTGTTGTTGCTTCAATTGTAGTTTGCCATTCGCCGAAAAGGTTGCAGTATCCTCTTGAATAAATCACTACGTCGGAGTCTTGCAATAAAACCTCGACAAAATAATCGCCGTAACCTAAACTGTCGACGAGGTTGTTCCTTGTTCCGCCCCAGACTGGTTCCTTGACGTATTTGTCTAAGGCATAATAACAAGTGTCGGCATTGCCAAAAATATAATAGTCAATTCTTAATTGCTGATTTGTGAAATATACATCATATTGAGCATTTGCTTTGAAAAATGATGTAGAAAGCAATAAAAGAAGTAATAAGGTTTTGTAAGTAAAGCTTTTCATAAGATGTTTTATTTTAATTATTTTTTGCAAAAAAAAACTCACGGCACATAGCTCACAGCTCATTGCAAATATATATTAATTATAGGAATTATCAATTGTTCAATCTCAATTAATATTGAACCTATAATTATGAATTATGCATTACGAATTATGAATTAAAAAAAAAGGGCCCGGGGAGGGCCCAATTGCATTAATAAACCAAACTACTTACAAAGCTATAGAGAATGTTTAGTACTTGTATATGCAAAGATAAGGATTTTATAAATTTGTCAATAGTGCTGAGGTATAAAACTCATTATTTTGAATTTTTTGACTTTTTTATAACTTGATTTTTTTTTGATTTTATACTATAAAATAATTGTGTTTATATTGATTGTCAAAATAATAATAATTTATAAACTACTACATTTTTGATTATTTTTAGTTTTTGGTCAATTTTATTATTGTAGTGTTTTTACCCCCCCCATTTTTGGCGTTTTTTTATATTTTTTGCAAGAAATTAACGATATCTTCGTCTCTGGAAAGGTTGAATTTTCTCCTTAATCTGTATCTTGAGGTCTCAACAGTTCTGATTGTGGTGTTTGTTGTTGCTGCGATTTCCTTGCTCGACATATTTGTATAGAGCATAGTGCATAGTTTTTTTTCTGCTTTTGTTAGACCAGGATGCTTTGATTCAAGTCTGTCAAGGAAGTCTTTATGAATAGCACTTATTTGCTTGTTTAAACTTTCTGTATTGTGGAAAATCTGAACGTTATTCTGAAGATTGTGGTATAGACTTTTGATTTTGTTTTTCTGTTCATTTTCAGGAAGTTCCAATGCCGATTTTAAACTCTCTTTGATTGGGTTTATGATGTCAATATAAGATTTTAGTTGCATCGCAAGTTTGATTGTCAATTCTCTATGGTTCTTTAATTGATACTCCATCAGATTGTTTTCAATCTTGTCAATTTTGAGCTGCTGCTCGTATGAGGTGACCTTGTTTTTATGAAGTATCGCTTTATTTCTAGAGTACAAGATGATAAATGTTACAGAAATCATTATCAGTACTATTACAATTGAAATGAATAGTATCCATTCGTTCTTGCTGTTTTTAATGTTTTCTTCTTCTATTTTCTGGTTTTTTAATTCTTTAACATTTAATGATAAAAGATAAGTATTACGCAGTTCGTTTATTTTTTTATCTTGTACCTTCGTGTATGAAGAGTCGTTGTAGATGTCGTATTTGTAAAAACAATTATATGCGTCTTCGTACAGACCTTGTGATGCATAGCAATTGGATAATTGATAGTAAGATTGGTAGCAAATATCAAACATTTTATATTTTTCTGTGCTGTCGCATATCATCTTAAACACATTGATGGCATTGTCGCTGTCGCCATGTCTTTGGTTTAGTTTTGCTAGACTGAACATGCATTTTCCACAGTTGCTAAAATCTTCTATTTCATAGGCTAATTTTGCTGATTGTATATAATATTTTCTTGCGGATTCAAAATCGTTGATGGAGTCGTAGATTTGAGCTTTATAATTATAGTTGATAACTTGAAGACTGTCGTTAAAATCTCTGATACACAAGTATAAAGATGAATCTACCATAGATAGGGCGTCTTCGTATTTTTTTTGTTTTATCAGGATGTTGGCTTTTTTTGTAAATGCGATTTCTATTGCATGGATAGTGCTTTTATTCATGTCGTTTTTTAATATCTTATTGAAGTAACCTTCGGCCAGTTCGCATTCGCCTTTGGAACAGTAAAAGTCTCCATAAGCCATATGTATGTCGTTGTATACATTGATGTCGTTGATTAACTCGGCGTACTTCAATGCGTTGTCTAAAGACTCGACGCTCCATTTGCTTTCAAACTCGCCGTTTTGATATAGTTTGGAAATTTTGATGTACAATTTATATATGGTATGATGGTCTTTTGTTTCGTCAAGATTCTCAATGGCTTTTTCGTAATAGCTGATGGCAGTAGGGTGGGCGTTGTTCTCTTTGAAAATGTCTCCCATTATTATATTGCATTCTGCCATTTTTTTGTTGTCGTGACTCTTTTCGGCGATGTTGTGTGCTTTGTATGCGCAGTTGAACGCATATTCAATGTTTTTATTGAAATATATATTTGCCAACTCAATGAGTTTGTCGTATTGATTTTGATTTTCTATAAAATCATTGTTTGTTTTTACATCGTTGTTCGTGTTAGGGTAAGCGTAAACAAGTGATAATAGCAGTGTTGCGATAAAAAATATTCTTTTCATTTTTTTAACTGTTTTTAATTATGCAAATATATGCATTTTGTCGTATGATTTATAAATTAAATTCCAAATAATCATTAAGATAAATTCTTAATTGTAGTAGTTATATAAGTTTAAAATTTGCAAAGTCGCAATGACTTAAAGTCGTAATTATTCTCTGCGACTTTTTGACTTTACAACTCTGTGACTTAGAGTTTCTACAAACATAAATTGACAACATTTTTTTTGCAAGAAAATAACGAAAACCACGATTTTTATTCTTATTTTTGCAAGTATAAATTTTAAAGACATGAGTGATTTCAAAGAAATTGAAAAAGAAGAAAAAAAATCTCTTAACTTCATTGAAGCCAAGGTTGTAGAGGATTTGCAAAATGGTAAAAACGACGGTCGTGTTCAAACACGTTTCCCTCCAGAACCAAATGGTTATCTTCACATTGGTCACGCTAAGGCTATTTGCTTGGATTTCGGTATCGCAAAGAAATATAATGGCGTATGTAACCTTCGTTTCGACGATACAAACCCAACAAAAGAAGACGTTGAATATGTAGATTCTATCAAAGAAGATATTCAATGGCTTGGTTTCCAATGGGCTAATGAATATTATGCTTCTGATTATTTTCAACAGCTTTGGGATTTCGCTATTCGTCTCATAAAAGAAGGCAAGGCATATATTGATGAGCAAAGCTCTGAAGAAATCGCTGCCCAGAAAGGAACTCCTACTGTTCCAGGCATCGAAAGTCCTTATCGCAACCGCCCTGTTGAAGAGTCGTTGGAACTTTTCCAAAAGATGAACAGAGGCGAAGTTGAAGAAGGCAAAATGGTGCTCCGCGCAAAGATCGATATGGCAAATTCAAATATGCACTTCCGCGACCCTATCATCTATCGCGTGGTGAAAACTCCTCATCACCGCACAGGAAATACATGGTATGCTTATCCTATGTATGACTTTGCTCACGGCGAAAGCGACTACTTCGAAGGCGTTACTCATTCTTTATGCACTCTCGAGTTCGTAGTTCACCGTCCTTTATATGATTATTTCATCGACGAACTTAAAGAACAAAAGGACCTCGACGACCATCGCCCACGTCAATATGAATTCAATAAATTGAACTTCAACTATACATTGTTGAGCAAGCGTAACCTCCTTATCCTCGTGAAAGAAGGTCTCGTAAACGGCTGGGACGACCCACGAATGCCTACTATCTGCGGTTTCCGTCGTCGCGGTTACACTCCAGAGTCAATTCATAAATTGATCGATAAAATCGGTTACACAACATACGAAGCTGTCAACGACTTCGCACTTATGGAAAGCACAATTCGTGAAGACTTGAATGCTCGCGCAACACGCGTCTCTGCTGTCATCAATCCAGTGAAACTCGTCATCACAAACTATCCAGAAGGTCAGTCGGAAGAAATGGAAGCCGTCAATAATCCTGAAGATGAAAACTCAGGCGTACACAACATCACATTCTCTCGCGAATTGTGGATTGAACGCGAAGACTTTATGGAAGACGCTCCTAAGAAATATTTCCGTATGACTCCAGGTAACGAAGTACGTTTGAAAAACGCTTACATCGTGAAATGCACAGGCTGCAAGAAAGACGAAAACGGCAATGTCGTTGAAGTTTATGCAGAATACGACCCAGAAACAAAGAGCGGCATGGCAGGCGCAAACCGCAAGGTTAAAGGCACATTGCACTGGGTGAGCTGCGACCATTGCATCCAAGCTGAGGTGAGATTGTACGACAGATTGTGGATGAGCGAAAATCCTCGCGAAGCAATCGCTGCTATCCAAGAAGAGCAACAATGCTCGGCTCTTGAAGCAATGAAACAAGTGATAAATCCTAACTCATTGGAAATTAGAAAGGAATGCTACGTGGAAAAATTCCTCGCCGACGCAAAACCTCTCGACCACTTCCAATTCCAAAGAATAGGTTACTTCCCAGCAGATAAAGAAAGCACAGCCGAACATCTGGTGTTTAACAGAACAGTTACTTTAAAAGATACATTTCAACTTCCACAGAAGTAATTTCTGAAAAGAAAAAATCGTATCTTTGCATCTTGAACAAAGAACCCTGAACGAAGAACTAAGAACTGTTCTTGGTTCAGAGTTCTAGGTTCTTAGCTCAAAAAAGCCACTTTAGCTCAGTTGGTAGAGCAACGCATTCGTAATGCGTAGGTCGACGGTTCGAGTCCGTCATGTGGCTCAAAATAAAGACTATAAGACTATGAGTCAATAAGTCTATAAGTAGCACAGTTGACTTATAGAATATTGACTCATTTTTTTATTGTACATTGTACATTCTTCATTATACATTATAAATTATGAACTATACAAACTTGTTTTTTACTGAAAATACTAAAATGGCGGAACTGGTGATTTCAAATCCAACGCTGATGCTCACCCTGTCACGATTTGGAATTGAACTCGGCTTCGGCGACCAAAATGTCAAAGAAGTATGCGAAAAAGCTAATGTGTCGCCGTCGTTCTTTCTGTTAATCTGTAACTTATACTCTAATCCAGAATTTATTCCTTCCAAAGATGATATCAAATCTGTAGATGCAAACGCAATATTGTCGTATCTCTCAGAGTCTCACAAATATTATTTAAAGGAAAGACTGCCTCACATCGAGTCTCATCTCAAACGTATCATCGAGGCTTGTCCTGCAAGATTCGGCAACACGATAAATCGTTTCTTTAATGAATATAAAGATGAAGTTGAAAACCATTTCAAATATGAAGAAGAAGTGGTGTTCCCTTATATTAAGTCGTTGTGCAATAATGCTTTGACTCCTAATTTTTCAATACATGAATTTGAGTCAAATCATAGTAATATCGAAGATAAACTCAACGATTTGATGAATATTCTTATCAAATATCTTCCTGCAAATATCTTCCCAAAAGAGAGAATTGAAATATCTCTTGACATTATGGAAGTTACTTCCGACTTGAGTTGTCACACTTTGGTGGAAGAACGCGTGCTTGTTCCATTTGTAGAAATGATGGAGGGTTAATCTTATGAAAGTCATAAAGATAATCATTGCAGAATCTTCTCCAATAATAAGCAACGGATTGTCTTCATTTTTCAATGATATGAATCAAATTGCTGTTGCCTCAGTCGTTGATAATATTGAAGATTTACAGGATAAAATAATCGTGCATAGTCCAGATGTGTTGATAATCAATCCGATGATGCTGGGTTATATGGTCAATGCTTTTGTTAAGCAGATGACGCAAAATTATCCTAACATAAATCGCGTGGCTCTTGTGACTTCGTACGTCGATAAAAATATCTTAAAGAATTTTAAGGAAGTAATAGAACTTAACGACAATAAGCAGAAGGTTATCAATAAAATACTTAATCTTCAGAATAATAACGAGGAAACTTCTGCTCAAAACGAAAGCGTCGACTTGTCAAATCGTGAGGTCGATGTCTTGGTTTGCGTGGCTAAAGGTATGACAAACAAAGACATATCGGATATGCTTAATATCTCTGTTCATACTGTCATAACGCACCGTAAAAACATCGTGAAAAAAACCGGAATCAAATCTGTTTCCGGTCTTACTGTCTATGCTTTGCTTAATAATCTCGTTGAAGAATCTGAGATTTACGAGTGATTATAATAAGGTAACTACAACGACTGTCAAGGCGAAAATCAATGCTTCTAGCGATGCTTGTCCTAATAACGCATTGAGTTGCTTGCCTTTATATCTTTCCAATTTGATATAAACGCTGACGGAATAAATCAGCATTGGAATTATTGCGATTGCCCATGTTTTGTAGTCGCAGATGTTTTTCATGAAATAAAATCCTAATTCGCAAGCAATCAAAGGATTAAGTAAGAATACTTTTTTCATGAATCTGCTTCCGAAAATTCCTACAGTAGTGACTTTGTTAAATTGTTTATCTTCTATCTCGTCACGCACGTTGTTGACGATAAGTAATTCATCTACAACGAGTCCCATAGAAAAACCAGCCGCGATTATTTCCCAGTTTATTTCTTTTGTTAATATATAATAGGTGAATGTTATTGGAACTATTCCGAAGAATAATATCACCGCGACATCGCCTAATGCGTTGTATGATAAAGGAATAGGACCTAATGAATAACAAAATGCGACGGCGATTATCAATAGGCCGAATGGCAGTAAAATCCAGCCACCCCAATAAATCAAACTAAATCCGACCAAGAAACAGATTGAAACTAATAATATTATTGCTCTTTTAATGGTTTTGATACTTACTTCGCCACTGACGAGTTTTCTGTCAGGACCGAGGCTGTTTTCATTGTCGCAGCCAGTTTTGTAGTCGGCGTAATCGTTTACAACATTCGATGTCGCCTGCGCTAACATGGCGAATAACAAACATAAAATCGCTGGCAACCAATTGTTTCCGCCATTCTCAAATGCCAATGCAATAGCCATAATCACAGACGCCATCGAGACCAACAACGTCTTCGCCCTGATAATCTCAAACCATTTTTTAATGTTTTTTAACATAATTTTAATTTTTTAGTCAATAGACAACAGTCTTTGTTTTAATTAATTATGAATTATGCATTATGAATTATGAATTAAACAAATCCTTCGTAGATTCTGCAAAGTCCGAATGTCAATGCTTTTTGTTTGACGTTCTTAAAACCACATTCTTCCATCATAGCCATAAACTCTTTTGGTTTAGGAAAGTTCATCACTGAATTAGGAAGATAAGTGTAAGCCTTGCTGTCGCCAGAGATTTTCTTGCCGATGAAAGGAAGAATATGAAGGAAATACAATTTATATAATGAAAGCAAAATCTTGTTTTGAGGGACGGAAAGTTCTAATATAAGAAGGTGTCCGTTGTCTTTCAAGACGCGACGTAGTTCATTCAATCCTTTCTTTTTGTCTTCGAAATTTCTTATGCCGAAAGCGATGAAGGCTGAGTTGAACGTATTATCTTCG
>JAZOSA010000046.1:0-1712 GCA_045656905.1 Bacteroidales bacterium | reverse complement strand
ATGTTGAAACGGCGTTCCAATACATAACCGTTTACTACATCTTTCAATTTAGTACGCATGAATGTGTTACCCTTACCTGGCTTTACGTGCAAGAAGTCAATACAGAAATACAATTTGCCGTCCATACGGATAGCTGTTCCGATTTTAATGTCTTGAGCGTTAATCATAATTTTTTCGCTTATATTTGATTATTATTCCTATTATATTCAACTCTTCCTCTTGAATTCGGGTGCAAAAGTAATGTAAATCAGTAAAAAACGCAAAAAGAAAAGCATAAAAATCGCTTCACCCTTTGTTTATTTCAAAAAAGTCACTAATTTTGCAGCCCGTTACGATGAATAATAACATAAAAAAGTATATAGCAATGAAAAGAACATTCCAACCCTCTAACAGAAAGAGAAAAAACAAGCACGGTTTCCGTGAAAGAATGGCAACAGCAAACGGTCGTCGCGTTTTGGCAAGCCGTCGCGCTAAAGGTCGTAAGAAATTGACTGTATCTGATGAATACAATGGTACAACAAAGAAGTAATCCATCAGAACTGATAAAATAAAAGAGGCAAAGTTTAAAGCTTTGCCTCTTTTATTTTTCATGAATATCTTTGTTAAATCGAAGATACTTGCACTCACCATGAAAAATATTGAAGTAAACTTAATATTTCTCACTCGTTTATTCGTATCTTTGACACCAAATAAACATATTAACACATGATTTCACTGAAAGATTTCTTTTCATTCAAGAAGAATCGCGCCTTTTGGCTGAATTTGATAGCAATGCCTATTGTAGTCATTGGCATTATATTCGGAGTGCTTCACTGGTTGGATGACTATACCCATCATGGACAATCCATCATCGTCCCCAATGTAAAAGGTCTTCCCCTCAAACAGGCCGAGGCTGAATTCGGCAAGAAAAACCTCAGAACAGTTGTCGTTGATTCCAATTTTGTCAAGGGGATGCCAGCCGGAGCTGTCCTTGATCAAAAACCGGCAAGCGGTGCCAAAGTAAAGACCGGAAGAACCGTATATCTGACAATCAACACCGCCGAAATGCCGAAAGTCGCTATCCCTGACATTATAGACAATAGTTCCTACCGACAAGCAGAAGCCAGACTTCGCGCATTAGGTTTCAAACTTACCGCTCCGGAAATCATCAGCGGAGAAAAGGATTGGGTATATGCTGTAAAGTATCTGGAAAAAGAGCTGACTAATGGAGAGAAAATTCCTAGAGAGTCAGTTCTAACCCTGATTATCGGAGACGATGAAATGAAGGCAGACTCCTTAAGCACTGATTCCTTGATTATCGGCACACCTAAAGGAGAAAATCCTGTTATAGACGAATCTTGGTTTTAAAGGCGAATAAAGAAATGCAAGACTTGATAGATGAATTAGATGACAATCTGGACGACCTTGAGCCGATAGTCGACAACCCGGCGGAACTGTACGAACATTTCCGGGTGGTAGTAGACAAAGGGCAGAAACAGGTGCGCATCGACAAGTATCTTTTTGAGCGGTTGGTCAACTCATCACGCAACCGTATTCAAAAAGCAGCCGATGCTGGATTTGTCATGGCCAACGGGAAACCTGTCAAGAGCAGTTACAAGGTAAAGCCCAACGATGTTCTTACCTTGATGCTTGACCGCCCACGCTACGAAAACGACATCATTCCAGAAGACATTCCTTTGAACATCGTTTATGAAGATGACGATTTGATGGTC
>JAZOSA010000045.1:0-6038 GCA_045656905.1 Bacteroidales bacterium | reverse complement strand
AGCGTTATGCAATCAATCGGTTGGAACAACCACGTATGGCAAAACAGAATCGAATGCATCGGTAAAGCCATCGCAGCTCTCATCGTTGTTATGTTTGCTGTTGTAGTATTATATTATTGGTTAATTGTTGGTTAATAGGATAATATTATGAAAGAATTAAATTCTAAGATACCTGCAGGTCCATTGGCAGAAAAATGGACAAATTATAAAGCTCACCAAAACTTGGTGAACCCTGCTAACAAGAGAAAATTAGACATCATCGTTATCGGTACAGGTTTGGCTGGTGCTTCAGCTGCTGCATCATTCGGTGAAATGGGCTTCAACGTAAAAGTGTTCTGCATCCAAGACAGTCCACGTCGTGCTCACAGTATCGCTGCTCAAGGTGGTATCAACGCTGCTAAGAACTATCCTAACGATGGTGACAGCACATACCGTCTTTTCTACGACACAATCAAAGGTGGCGACTACCGTGCTCGTGAAGCTAACGTTTATCGTCTCGCTGAATTAAGTAACAACATCATCGACCAATGCGTCGCTCAAGGCGTTCCTTTCGCACGCGAATACGGCGGATTATTAGCTAACCGTTCATTCGGTGGTGCTCAAGTATCCCGAACATTCTATGCTCGCGGTCAAACCGGACAACAATTGCTTCTCGGTGCTTACGGCGCATTATCAAAAGAAATAGAAAAAGGTACAGTTAAGATGTACGCTCGTCGTGAAATGATGGACGTCGTTCTCGTCGACGGTCGCGCTCGCGGTGTCATCATGCGTAACCTCGTAACAGGCGAACTCGAACGCTACGCAGCTCACGCTGTCGTTATCGCTTCTGGCGGTTACGGTCGTGTATTCTTCCTTTCAACAAACGCTATGTCATCAAACGGTTCAGCTGAATGGCAAGCTTACAAGAAAGGTGCTATGATGGCTAACCCTTGTTTCACACAAATCCACCCAACATGTATCCCAGTTCACGGTGACTACCAATCAAAACTTACTCTTATGAGTGAAAGTCTCCGTAACGACGGTCGTATCTGGGTTCCTAAAGATGAAAAGGTAGCTGAAAGATTACGTAAAGGCGAAATCGAAGCTCAAGACATTCCAGAAGAAGAACGCGATTACTACCTCGAAAGAAGATATCCAGCTTTCGGTAACTTGGTTCCTCGTGACGTTGCTTCACGCGCTGCTAAAGAAAGATGCGATGCTGGTTTCGGCGTTAACAACACAGGTCTCGCTGTTTACCTCGACTTCAAAGAAGCTATCGGCCGCTTAGGTCAAAAAGTCGTTGAAGAAAAATACGGTAACCTCTTCGAAATGTACGAACGTATCGTTGATGATAATCCATACGAAAAACCAATGATGATTTATCCTGCTGTTCACTACACAATGGGTGGTCTCTGGGTTGACTATGAATTACAAACAACAATCCCTGGTTTGTTCGCTGCTGGTGAAGCTAACTTCTCAGACCACGGCGCAAACCGTCTCGGTGCTTCAGCTTTGATGCAAGGTCTTTCAGATGGTTATTTCATCTTGCCTTACACAATGCAAAATTACCTCTCAGATCAAATCGGTGTGCCACGTTTCAATCCAGATGCTCCAGAATTCATGGAAGCTGAAAAACAAATCCGCGAAAAGATCAACAGACTTATGGCTATCAACGGTAAACAAACTGTTGATTCAATCCACCGTCGTTTAGGTCTCATCATGTGGAATAAAGTCGGTATGGCTCGTAACGAACAAGGTTTGAAAGAAGCTATCGAAGAAATCAAGGCATTACGCAAAGAGTTCTGGCAAGACGTTAAAGTTCCTGCTACATCAGGCATGAACAACGAACTTGAAAAAGCTCTTAGAGTTGCTGACTTCTTAGAAATGGGCGAACTCATGGCACGCGACGCTTTGATGCGTAACGAATCATGTGGCGGTCACTTCCGTGAAGAATTCCAAACAGCTGACGGCGAAGCAATGCGTAACGACGCAGAATACAGCTTCGTGGCAGCTTACGAATACCAAGGTCCTGACGCAGAACCAGTATTATATAAAGAACAACTTAAGTTCGAAAATGTCGAGGTTAAACAAAGAAACTATAAATAATTTTGCATTATGTTGAATTTGAAGTTAAAAATCTGGAGACAGAAAAATAATTTAGATAAAGGTCGTTTCGTAGAATATAACGTTGACAATATCCCTGAAGAAGCTTCATTCTTGGAGATGCTCGACATTTTGAACGAAAGACTCGTCGTGCAAGGTGAAGACCCTGTCACATTCGACCACGACTGCCGCGAAGGTATCTGCGGTGCTTGCGGTTTGTATATCAACGGTCACCCTCACGGAAAATACAAAAACACCACAACTTGCCAACTTCACATGCGTAAGTTCAAAAACGGTGAAACAATCACTATTGAGCCATGGCGTTCAGAAGCTTTCCCAATCATCAAGGACTTGATGGTTGACCGTTCAGCTTTGGACAGACTCATCCAATCAGGTGGTTACGTATCTGTACGCACAGGTGGTGTGCCAGACGCTAATGCATTGCCAGTCAACAAACATGACGCCGACCTTTCAATGGACGCTGCTTCATGTATCGGCTGCGGCGCTTGCGTTGCAACATGTAAAAACGGTAGCGCTATGCTCTTCGTATCAGCTAAGTTCTCACAACTCGCTTTGTTACCACAAGGTCAAGTTGAAACATACGAAAGAGTTCAAAAGATGGTCGCAAGAATGGACGAACTCGGATTCGGTAACTGTTCAAACACATACGCATGTATGGCAGAATGTCCAAAAGGCATTTCTGTAACAAACATCGCTAGAATGAACAGACAATTCTTGGCAGCTAAGATAGCAGAACCTTTGAAAAAATAAGACACTAAGTCTTTAAGTCACTAAGACACCAAGTAGGGACGCGATTCATCGCGTCCTTATTTTTTTATGTCAAAAAAATATTCAGGTTCAAAGGCAACAACCTTGGTTCTTGGTTCGTCTTGCGTTAGGGATTGGAGCGGCATCCTTTGCGAGCAATTCGTGAACGGAATCTGGGAACGGGGTCGGGAAATGGGATTTGGGAACAAGACTTGGGAGCGAGGCGGAAACTAAGCGAGCAAAGATAAAGCGGAAAGCCCGACGGCTTCGCCGGAACGCCCAGATAAAATTGAAAATTGAAAGTTGAAAATTGAATGTTGGTGGGAAGTTTAAAATATAAAACTTTAAAACTTGAGTCTTGAAACTAAAATAAATCGTATATTTGCAAACTATAATTAAAATTTTATTTTATGAAGAAACTTTTACTAATCTTAGTGATGATGGTGATGGCATCATCAGTTGTTAAAGCTGACGAAATTATCGTTGGAACAAAAACAGATGAGAAAAATGCAGTTCCTTTCTTGAATTCTTATCCTAATTCATGGATGGAAATGATTTACACTGCTGAAGAAATAGGTCAGGCTTGTACTATAGGAAGCATCGCTTTCCAATATGTAGCAGGTCCAACATTAGAAACCAACGACCTTAGAATTTATCTCGCAGAGACAGATAGAACAGAATTTGCAAGCAAATCAGACTGGACACCAGAAGAAGAGTTGACATTGGTTTATTCTGGAACAGGTGTAGTTATCGGCGACGACGCTTGGGAAACATTCAAATTCGACACTCCTTTTGAATACAGCGGCGAGAAAAACCTCGCAGTAGTTGTGGCAAAGACAGCAGGTTATATTCAACTGACACTCACTTGGGCTTGTTACAATGCTGATAATGCTACCATGTTCACAGCAAGCGACACCGATCCTGCTTTCGCACAATATCCAACAGCTGATGCTTTGGCAGTTTATACTAGGAAACCAGTCATGAAACTGATAGAACCAGCAGCAAAACTCGACGCTCCAACAAACCTCAGAGCTACTATCAGACAAGACGTTCCAGACTATGACTACAAATTCGAAATCACAGTCGCATGGGACGCTGTTGAAGGCGCAAAAGGCTACGACGTTTTCGTAAATACTGAAAAAGAACAAGACTTCCACATGGGTTACACAAACGGCACAGCATACGTCATCGGAACAGATCAAGAAACAACATTTGAGTTCTACGTCGTTGCTTTCAATGATGAAACAGAATCAGACCCATCAGAAGTTTATACCGTAGTCGTGGAAGATGATGCTATTGAAGAATTGAACGCTTCATTCAACATTTATCCAAACCCGGTTAACGACAGACTTTATATTGAGACTGAAGCAACAATCGAATCTGTAACAATCTGCACAGTAACAGGTGTTATGGTTGGTCAACAGACAACAGACAACAGACAACAGACATTGTCCATTGACGTAACAAATTTGAATAGCGGAGTTTACTTTGTGAAGGTCGTTACAGAAAACGGTGAAGCGGTACAACGCTTTATTAAGAAATAATTCATAATGCATAATTAGACAAAAGTCTAAAGGCTAAAGTCTAAAGTTAAAGAGCTGCTGTAAAAGGCGGCTCTTTTTTTTGAACTCTAGCCCCTAAACCCTAAACTCTAAACTCTAAACTCTGACACTGACTCATTGACTCATTGACTCGGTGACTTCGTCGCTCCCGGCTCACAGCAAAAAGTCCTTCGTTCTTAGCTCTTAGTTCTTCGTTCTTAGCTCAGAGTTCAGAGTTCGTTGAAATTCCTAATTTTTTTCAAAAAAGTGTTTTGATATTAATTTAAAAAAACGTAATTTTGAAGTCCAAATTAAGATGTCATGACTTTTCAACCAGACGAAAAATATACATTCTTAAATCTCAAAGAAAGAGACAGATTTTTAAATACCATTGGCTGTTAGCTTTTGGCTATTGATATAAAAAAATTAAAATCTGTTGACTGTTGTCTGTTGACCGTTGACATTAAATAATCAAAATAAATATTAACTTAAAAAATAAATATCATGGAATTACCATTTGCAGAATCATGGAAGATCAAGATGGTCGAACCTATTAAAAAAAGTACACGCGAAGAACGTGAACAATGGATGAAAGAAGCTCATTACAATTTGTTCAACTTAAAAGCTGACCAAGTTTACATCGACTGTTTAACAGACTCAGGTACAGGCGCTATGAGCGACCGTCAATGGGCTGCTATGATGATGGGCGACGAAAGCTACGCTGGTTCATCTTCATTCTTCCGTCTTAAAGAAGTTATCACACGCCTCACAGGTTTTGAATATGTTATCCCAACACACCAAGGCCGCGCTGCTGAAAACGTTCTCTTCAGCCACCTCGTAAAAAATGGCGACATCGTTCCAGGTAACTCACACTTCGACACAACAAAAGGTCACATCGAAAGCCGTAAAGCTTTTGCAGTAGACTGCACAGTTGACGAAGCAAAAGACACACAATTAGAAGTTCCTTTCAAAGGTAATGTCGACGTTAAGAAACTTGAAAAAGTTCTCGCTGAAAACGCAGAAAAAGTTCCTTTCGTTATCGTTACTGTTACAAATAACACAGCAGGCGGCCAACCTGTATCAATGCAAAACCTCCGCGAAGTTAGAGAAGTCGCTAATAAATATGGCAAACGCGTTATCTTCGACTCAGCACGTTTCGTTGAAAATGCTTACTTCATCAAGACACGCGAAGCTGGTTACGCAGACAAGACTATCAAAGAAATCGTTAAGGAAATGTACCAATATGCAGACGGCATGACAATGTCAGCTAAGAAAGACGGTATCGTTAACATGGGCGGTTTCATCGCTACACGTCACGAAGACTGGTACGAAGGCGCAAAACGTTTCTGCATCCCATTCGAAGGCTTCCTCACATACGGTGGTATGAACGGTCGTGACATGGATGCTCTCGCAGTCGGTCTCGATGAAAATACAGAACTCGACAACATCGAAACACGTATCAAACAAGTTCAATATCTCGCAGCAAAATTAGACGAATACGGCATTCCTTACCAACGTCCTGTTGGTGGTCACGCTATCTTCGTTGACGCTGACCGCGTTCTCACAAACGTTCCTAAAGAAGAATTCCCAGCACAAATGCTCGCTATCGAATTATACCTTGAAGCTGGTGTTCGTGGTTGCGAAATC